>JAUCQE010000525.1 GCA_030372865.1 Pyrinomonadaceae bacterium | reverse complement strand
TTTGCAAAGAACGTAACGGATACCGAATTCGAGGCTGACGTTCTGGGATCTGAGAAGCCGGTCCTTGTGGACTTTTGGGCAGAGTGGTGCGGACCATGCCGCATGATCGCTCCGTCAGTCGAAGCGGTTGCTGAAGAGTTCGACGGCCGTGCAGGATTCTTTAAGATGAATGTCGATGAGAACATGAACGTTCCGCAGCGTTACGGCATCCGCGGCATACCGACGCTGATCTTGTTCAAGGGTGGACAGGAGTAGGAACGCATCGTCGGCGCGGTGTCGCGTGAAGCCATCGCGAAGGTCGTCGAGAAATACGTTTAGCACCAAATGACGTTTTTCGAGAAGAACGCGAAAAACGTCATTTTTTTGCTTGACAATATAACGACATCGGTATATAGTAATATGTATATGGACAAGAATATGTCTCCACAGGCAATTGAGATGATCGCGGATCGCTTTCGGGTGTTGTCCGAATCGATCAGATTGCGGCTTGTGAATGAACTACGGGACGGCGAGATGAGTGTTTCGGAGCTTACCGCAAAGCTTCAGGCCAGCCAGCCGAACGTTAGCAAGCACCTGAAGCTTCTGACCGATTCAGGAATACTCAGGCGTGAACAGCGTGGGAATACGGTCCTCTATTCGATAGCGGACGATAGCATCTTCAAGCTTTGCGATGTGGTTTGTGATTCTTTGGGAGAGAGATTAAAGGAGCAGGCGAACCTCTTTGTTTTCGCCTAGGAGAAACAGACGAATGAGTGAATGTACGGTTTTAGGATTGCAGGAACAGTTGGTAAACGGTGAGATCCACTTGGTTGACGTCAGGGAGCGGATGGAGTTTGCCGGCGGGCGAGTCTCGGGTGCGAGCTCGCTGCCTTTAAGCGAGATCGAAGAGCGGCACGCTGAGCTGGACCACAGTAAGCCGATCTACGTGATGTGCCGCACCGGCAGGCGTTCGGGCGAGGCACAAAAGAAATTGAAGGCATTAGGATTTACCAATGTGATCAACGTGGTTGGCGGCATTGAGGCATGGAAGAAGGAAGCACTGCCGGTCGAGCGTGATGAGCACGCACCGTGGTCGATCGAGCGGCAGGTACGCTTCACAGCCGGCCTGCTGGTCTTCATAGGTGCGGTACTGAGCCTGGTCGTCCATCCGTATTTCGTGGCACTTTCAGGTTTCGTCGGTTTCGGGCTTGCGTTCTCGTCAGCGATCGACTGGTGCGGCATGGGACTGTTGATGGCGAAAATGCCGTGGAATCGCCGTAGTGTGGCTTAAAAGGTTAAAGGCAGCATAAGAAGAGGAGCTATAGAAATGGAATTCAAACAGTTTTATTTAGGATGTCTCGCCCACGCTTCGTACTACATCGGTTCGGGCGAGGAGGCGGCGATCATCGATCCCCAGCGTGACGTTCAGCAGTATATTGACGAGGCTGACCGCCTTGGGCAGAAGATCAAATACATCATCGAGACGCACTCACATGCGGATTTCGTCAGCGGACACATCGAACTCGCAAAGAGGACGGGAGCACAGATCGTATACGGGCAACGGGCAAATACGCAGTTTCCGACCCTGAAGGTAAAAGACGGCGACGTTTTGAATCTCGGTGCGATCGAACTGAAGTTTCTTGAAACGCCCGGCCATACGCCCGAGGGCATAACGATCCTCGCGAAGAATACCGAGGATGCAGAGGCCCCGGTAAAGATGTTCACGGGCGACACCCTATTCATCGGAGACGTGGGACGCCCGGACCTTATAGGTTCAAAGGGATTCACTGCAGAGCAGATGGGCGGCATGCTTTACGATTCGCTTCATGAAAAGATCCTCCCGCTGCCGGACGAGACGGAAGTATATCCGGCACACGGTGCAGGGTCACTCTGCGGAAAATCGCTCTCGAAGGAGACGTGGTCAACGCTTGGCGAGCAGAGGCGGACCAACTACGCGCTGCGGCCGATGACGAAGGATGAGTTCATTAAGGTCGTCGCGTCCGACCAGCCCGAGGTCCCGGCGTACTTTCCGGTGAGTGCTTCGCAGAACCTCGCGGGTTCGGTCGCTTTGGAAGACCTTCCGAAACCGGTGGAATTCGACTCTAAGGAGATCGCAAACTTTGACGGCATCGTGGTCGACGTTCGGCAGAACTTCGAATATGGTGGCGGTCACGTTCCGAACTCGGTCAATATCGGTCTCGGCGGCCAGTTCGCCTCGTGGGCGGGTACGCTGATCCCGATCGGAACGTCGGTCGCG
Source organism: Pyrinomonadaceae bacterium (assembly GCA_030372865.1). Classification (GTDB taxonomy): domain Bacteria; phylum Acidobacteriota; class Blastocatellia; order Pyrinomonadales; family Pyrinomonadaceae; genus OLB17. The sequence continues at coordinate 2,243 of JAUCQE010000525.1, read as the reverse complement.
ATCGTTGCGGATGCCCAAGATCAGGTGGACGAAGCTTTTATGCGTCTCGCACGTGTCGGCATCGAAACGGTGAAGGGCTACACCCTCATTAGCAAGTTTGACGGCGAAAAGAAGGCGGTGCAGCAGATTTCGGTTAATGAGGTCAACGATCTGCCTTCGGCAAGCTACCAGTTCGTCGACGTCCGTCGGCCGGCCGAGCACGCAAACGGACATGCTGCAGGCACGGTGAACCTTCCGCTGGATCGCCTGTCACGTGAGATCGACCAGCTTGATCCGGGTGTGCCGACATACGTGATCTGCCAAAGCGGATATCGTTCGAGCCTCGGGACGAGCATTCTGGAGAATGCCGGATTCAGGGAGATCTACAATGTGACCGGAGGAACCAAGGCCTGGCTTGATGCCGAACTGCCCACAGAAGTATCGGCAACGGCGTGTGCCAGTTCGAGAGGTTAAGATGAACCGGATCGGCTCGCACCAAGCGGGCCGATCCCTTTTACGGGGGTAATATGTCAAAGATATTGATCACAACATTAATAAGCGGACTGATATTAGCTTCGTCCTGCGGCAGCGGCGGCTTGAATAATTCGGTTGTCGCAAGCGGTACTCCCTTGCCAACCCCCACCCCGGCAGTTTCAGCGACGCCGGGGCAAACAGAGAACGAATGCAAGATCTGCGGAACAGATCTCTCCGGATACAAGGGCAGCCTGAAAAAGGATGAGATCGATGGACTCCTGCTGGCGTTAAATGACGAGTACTTAGCGATCGCTACATACACTGAAGTGAATCGTAAGTTCGGAGACCCGCGTCCTTTTTCGAACATTGTCCGTGCCGAAGAACGGCACGCGGTGATGTTGAAAGAGCTTTTTACCAAGTATCAGGTCCCGGTGCCTAACAATCCTTGGCCGGGAAATGTGCCTACATTCGCGAGCGTTTCTGACGCCTGTAAGGCTAGTGTCCAAGGCGAGATCGTGAATCGCGATCTCTATACACGGCTTTTCAAGACGACTGAGCGGGCTGACATTCTTGACACCTACAAGTATTTGCAGCGAGCCTCGGAAGAGAACCACCTGCCGGCATTCGAGCGGTGCGGTGATGGCCGCGGTCGCGGAGGACGCGGGCCGGGAAACGGACGGGGGCCGATAGGGAATCGATAAATGGAGATCTTAGCTTATATTTTTGCAGCCGCGATCGGGATCTCGCTGGGATTGATCGGGGCCGGCGGCAGCATTCTTACCGTGCCGGTCCTGGTCTACCTTGCAGGCGTTGACCCTGTTCTAGCGACTGCGTATTCGTTGTTCGTGGTTGGAACAACGGCCTTTGTGGGCGGCATTCAGAACGCGTTTCGGAAACTGGTCGATCTAAAAACGGGAATTCTATTTGGCATACCATCGATCGCGGCAGTCTATGTCACACGTGCATGGATTATGCCTGCGATCCCGGGCGAGTTCGGAATTGGTGGGATGCTTGTTTCGAAGGGTACTGCGCTCCTGCTTTTGTTCGCGGGCCTGATGGTTGCGACATCGGTTTCGATGATCCGGGGCGGAAGGCCAGCGGCGGATCTTGAGGAAGTCGGGTCGCATGTACACTCACATCATTTTGGCCTCGTACTGCTTGAAGGCGTGGGTGTCGGCGTCCTGACCGGCCTTGTAGGAGCAGGCGGCGGATTCCTCATTATCCCCGCGTTGGTCTTGCTTGCGGGGCTAGAGATGAAGACAGCCGTAGGCACATCGCTTTTCATCATAGCAATGAAGTCGCTGATCGGTTTCACGGGCGACCTGAGTGCCGGGGTCTTGGTCGATTGGCCATTCCTCTTGATCTTTACCGCGTCATCGGTGGCCGGGATATTTGCCGGGTCGCATCTGACGAAATTCGTTGACGGGTACAAGCTTAAAAAGGCGTTCGGTTGGTTCGTGCTGGTAATGGGGATCTATATGATCGTTCGGGAGACAATGTTTGCTTGACGCTATGGAAGAGTTATTGATAATCGCCGGATTTGTCGGGGCTTGGCTGCTGCTTCAGCTTGTGATCCTGCCACGACTCGGATTCGACACCTGACTAAGAGGGGCATGTGACGTCGGGTCGCGACGTCGTAAAAATAATGATCGATAGAGTGAGCGGAGGAACCGCGTTTCTCCGCTTTCTTACATTAATGGCAGCGTTTGGACCGACGTAATAAATACGATCTTAGAAGCGGCTACGTAATACCTGTCTCTTATACACATCTCCGAGCCCACGAGACAGCG
>JAUCQE010000524.1 GCA_030372865.1 Pyrinomonadaceae bacterium | reverse complement strand
GTGCGATACTTGAGTTTCTTTACGCGACCGGCATCCGCGTCAGCGAACTCGTCGGCATCGATCTCAGGGATATCGACTTCCGCGAGCGGATGGTCCGCGTGCTCGGCAAGCGGAAGAAGCAGCGGATCGTGCCCTTCCACGAACACGCGCTGCAGGCACTGATGCATTACCTTGAAAAGACGCGGCCGGTTTTCCTCAACGAATGCCCCGAGGCCGAACGCGATCATCAGGCCGTTTTCCTGCATCGCCGCGGCGGCCGCCTGACGACCCGGAGCGTCGGCCGCATGATCGATAAATACATCAAGCAGTGTGCCGATATTCACAGCATCTCGCCGCACAGCCTGCGGCATTCGTTCGCGACGCACCTCCTCGATTCGGGTGCCGACCTTCGCGATATACAGGAATTGCTCGGCCACGCACGGCTTTCTACGACACAGATCTACACGCAGGTCTCAATGGAAAAGATGATCGAGGTCTACGACCGCGCCCATCCGAAGGCTTGAGATGCTGCGATCGAAACTGAAAATGATATTAGGAGTTATCCAATGAAAAAACTCTCGATGCTGTTTGTGCTCTTCGCCGCGGCGACAGGGGCATTTGCCCAATCCGTCGATACCTCAAAACTCCCGACCGTTGATGTCACCGGTGTGGCCGAGATCTTCGTGGTCCCGGATGAGGTGACCTTTTCGCTGAAGGTTGCCAAGACCGATAGAGAGCTGGAAAAAGCAAAGCGTGACAACGACCAGGTCATCCGAAAGGTTCTGGAGCTCGCACGCGAGTTCAAGCTTGACCCCAAGGACGTAAAGACCGACTTCATAACCGTAAAGGAAGCATACGAACGGCAACGCGTCGCCGGCAGCGATGACGAATACAGGAACGTGTTCGTCGGCTACACGGTCTCGAAAACGGCGGTCGTAAAGCTGAAGGACCTCTCCCGTTTTGAGGAATTCTTCTCAAAGTTGATCGGCATCGGGGTAACCGATATTAGCGGCGTCACGTTCGCGTCCTCTCAGCTAAGAAAGCACAAGGACGAAGCACGTGCCATGGCAATGCGGGCAGCCCGGGAAAAGGCGACAGCGCTGGCTACGGTGATCGGCCAGAGCGTCGGCAAAGCGGTCTCGATAAAAGAGGAGAACGTCGACGGTTATCGAAGCCCGTACGCAAATGTCTCAAGCAATTCGTTCGCGGTGGACGGCAGCGGGTCAGACGATGAGGACACTTTCTCCGTCGGAACGATCTCCGTAAAAGCGCAGGTACAGGTCTCTTTCCTTTTGAATTAGCTTTTTGTTTATACTTGCGGAAAAAGCGTTTTGTTTTTTCGCCCGAAATAATGATGAAGAAATATGTTTTGTTGTTTGTCGCGGTGATCGCTGCGGCTACGCCGGTCATCGCACAGGAAAAGCTTCTCTCGGTCGATGCGATCTTTAGCCCCGACCCGAAAGTCCGCGTTAATTTCAATGGCACGCCGTCGCGGCTTGCATGGGCCGCGGACGGTCGTTCCTTCCGTTCGTATCAGGATGGAAAACTGGTTCGCGTTGATGCGATCTCAGGCCAGACGACGCAGTTTTTCGATAGCAGCCGCCTTGCCGCCGCTCTTATGGCAGTCGCGGGGCTGACCGCGGAAGATGCCGCCCGCATCGCAAATTCGGCAACCCTGCAATTCAACCAAAGCGAGACGGCGATCTTGCTGAACCACAACAACGACCTCTGGCATTACGACCTCGCGGCGGGCATGCTCAAGCGTCTGACAAACACGAAAGATGAAGAGAAGGAGGCCGATTACAGCCCCGACGGGCGTTGGGTCAGCTTTGTTCGCAACAACGATCTTTTCGTGGTGGAGGTCGCCCGTGCCCGCGAGAAACAGCTTACGCGTGACGGCAGCGAACGCGTTCACAACGGCTACCTCGTCTGGGTCTACGAAGAAGAGCTTTACGGCCGCGGACAGAACCGCGGTTATTGGTGGTCGCCGGATTCGCAGCGGATCGCATTCCTGCGGCTCGACGATTCGCCGGTCCCGCGTTTCGTTCTCACCAACGACGTCACGAACACTCAGATAATCGAAGATACGCGATACCCGAAGGCCGGCGACCCGAACCCGCTAGTCGAGCTCGGCATCGCGAACGTCACCGGAACTTCACGTGTTCCGAACGTCGGCCGCATTCCCGGCGTTGGCGGACGCCTCCCTGCCGGTGCGAGAAGATTTGGCGACCTGGTGCAGTTCGTTGACCTCGATGCGTACAAGCCCGAAGACCGCCTGATCGGACGCGTCGCCTGGTCGCCCGACGCCAAAACGGTCGTCTTTCAGGGACAGAACCGCGAGCAGACGTTTCTCGACGTAAACGCCGCCGCGTTGAACGGCAAGGTCAAAAAGCTTTTGACAGAGACCTCGCCCGCCTGGGTCGGCATAAACGACAATCCGTACTTTCTGAAAGACGGTTCATGGATCTGGCAGTCGGAGCGTGACGGCTGGAGCCATCTTTATCACTACGCCGCCGACGGCACGCTTATCCGCCGCTTGACCGAGGGCAAGTGGGAGGTCCGCTCGGTTTACGGTGTTGACGAGACCGCAGGCTACGTTTATTTCTCCGGCACGCGCGAAAGCCACATCGCAGAGAACGTTTACCGCGTCGCGATCAACGGCGGCGAGGTCCAGCGTCTGACCGAGGGCGAGGGCAACCACTCGGCATCATTCAACCGCCAGTTCACGCATTACGTGCATAACTGGAGCGACATCAACACGCCGCCGCAACAGCGTTTGTTCCGTGCCGACGGCCGGCTCGAACGCGTCATAAACGAGAACCGCGTCGCGGCACTTGCCGAATACAACCTGCCGCGGCCGGAATTTCTGCGCGTGAAGACGCGCGACGGTTTCGAGATGGAAGCCGTCATGATCCGCCCGCCAAATTTCGACGCGACGAAGAAATACCCGGTCCTGCAATACACCTACGCCGGCCCGCATGCTCCGCAGGTGCGCAACGCGTGGGGCGGCAACCGTTACCTGTGGCATCAGATGCTGGCTCAGAAAGGCTATATCATCTGGATATGCGATAACCGCACGGCGAGCGGAAAAGGAGCCGAATCGACGTGGCCGGTCTATAAAAACTTCGGCCCGCTCGAGCTTCGCGACATCGAGGACGGCGTCAATTACCTGAAGTCGCTGCAGTTCGTTGACCCGGACCGCATCGGGATATGGGGCTGGAGCTACGGCGGTTTTATGACCAGCTTTGCGATGACGCACAGCAAGGCGTTCAAGATGGGCATCGCCGGCGGTTCGGTGACAGACTGGCATCTCTACGATTCGATCTACACCGAACGCTACATGGCGACGCCGCAGAACAATCGCGCAGGCTATGAGCGGACGTCAGTCACTAAAGCCGCAAAGGACCTGAGCGGAAACATCCTGCTCATCCACGGCGTGATGGACGACAACGTGCATATGCAGAACACGATCCAGCTTGCGAACGAATTGCAGAAGCACGGTAAACAGTTCGAACTTATGCTCTACCCGACGCAGCGTCACGGCGTTACGAACCCCGCACAGGCACATCACATGTACACGATGATGACGCGATTTATCGAACGCAATCTTTAGGTCGCTCACGACGCTCAATAAAAAAGTGCCCGCCTCATTCGAAGCGGGCACTTTATCTTTCTGCCGCCTTTGCTGAACGATAATGGCGTTGACCGCGTCCGCGGGAGTGTGGCCCGTGCGGTCGATCTCATCATCCGCAGCGGCCAGGGCCGGTAGGCTAAACGAAAAAAGCCCCGTTCACCTTTCGGAAACGGGGCTTTCGTCTGCCTGAATTCGCAGCTAGTTTCGCACGAACAATTCGTCGGAATTCCAAAGCGAATAGGGAAGTATCACCGACGGAGCGAAATTGCCGACGCGGCGGTTCGCTGCCGAGACCATGTGCCGTGAGACGACGGGAATGATCGGAGATTCTTCGGCCATTATCCGCTGTATCTCGTTGAAAAGCTCTCGGCGTTTTGCCTGGTCGGGTTCCTTTGCCTGCTCGGCGTAAAGCTGGTCGATGCGGGCTTCCCACTCGGTCGCGGGCTGTTTCTGCGAGGGCTGCCATTGATGAACGGCGGCGCTGCTCAAAAGGAAATTGGCCGACGCCGACGGGTCGGTTCCCGTCACGGCCAAGCCGAGCGAGATCGCGTCGTAATCATAGGTAGCTGTCCACATCTTCGTCAGCGTCGCGGTGTCGACGTTCGCGATGTTCATCTTGATGCCGAGCTTTGCGAGGTCCTGTTGAATGACCGCGGCGGCAAGTTTTCTCTGTTCGTTGTTGTCCTGGACCGCGAGCGTGAACTCGACGCGGTTGCCGGCCGCATCGAAAAGCTCCGGCGCGTCCGGCGTGCCTTTCTGCACGAAACCGGCATCAGCCAAAAGCTGTTTCGCCTTATCAAGGCTGTACTCGGCCTTCGGCAGGTTCGGGTCGAGCCACGCCTTGTTGGCCGCCGAGACGAAACCGTAAAGCGGCGTCGCCAGGCCCTGCAGCGTGTTGGTCGCTATCGAATTACGATCGACCGCGTGCGACACGGCCTTGCGAAAACGCTTGTCGCTGAACCAAGCGTGCTTTACCTGATTCGCCAGCGGCTTGCCGCCGGGCGTCGTTCGGTTCAGGTTGAACCAGATGTGGTCGTTCGCGAAACCAGGGCCAAGGTCGACCGCCTTTACCGGCCCGCCGTTCGTTTTCAGCGAAGCATAGTCGGTCGCCCGAATGCGGTCCGCCATGTCGAGCGAGCCTTGGCCGAGCCGGACGAACGCGTTGTTCGCGTCCGCGATCACCTCAAGCACAAGCTCATCGAGATACGGCAATTGCTGGCCGTTCGCGTCTTTTCGCCAGTAATGCGGGTTGCGTTTGAGCACCAGCTTTTCGCCCACGGTCGACGCTCCGACCATGAACGGCCCGCTCGTCACGACCGTTGCCGGGTCGCTATCGATCTTCCACGTCTCGGCAAGCTTGCCCGCGTCGCGTGCCGCCGAGAGCGCATGTTCTGGCAGCACGGCAAGATTCTCCAGATAGTGCTCGGCCGCGGCGATCCGCTCGGGAAAGACGAACTGCATCCGCCGCTCGTCCGTTTTCTTCATCTCGATCTTCTTGCCGCCGACAAGCATCGCGTCGCGGAACGCCGCCGACTGCGTCCGCTCGTCGTAGATCGCCTCAAGCGTAAAGATCACATCGTCGGTCGTCAGCGGCTGGCCGTCCGAAAATTTCAGCCCTTCCCGCAATACGACATCGGCCGTCTGCCCGTCCGCCTGCATCGAGTAGCTCTCGGCAAGCGACGGTACGTACTGCTGCTTCTCGGGGTCGAACGCCACAAGCCGGCTGTTCATCACGAACATCGTCGCGATCACTGATGCCTCGTCCTCGGCCAGCATGTAATTCAGCGTCGTAACGGGCTGTGCCAGCCGATAGGTCAGCGAGCCGCCGCGCGTTCCCGGCCCGCGCGTCTCCGCCGCCGTGTTCGTATTTCCCGGTTTCTGCGCCGCCTCTCCGCACCCGAGGGCAAGCATGGAAAGAGAGATAACTATCGCTGCGAGGATCGAAGTTTTTCTGTGTTTCATTGGTAATTGTTCTGTGGATAAACCCGTGAGCGAACGGTTGAAGTGAACGACGAGAGTTTATGCGGTTTTTCTTTGCAAATCAATCTTCAATCGTGAAGAATAGCCGTGGCATTCATGATCCCCGGTGCTTAAGTTCATTGTCCGAAAACTGGTGCAAGGAGTTCTGCTGGTCGTTATCGTATCGGCGGCGGTCTTCGTGCTTTTATCGGCCGCGGGCGGCGACGCTCTTTCGGGCCTTCGCGATAATCCGCAGGTATCGGCCGAGACGATCGAACGCCTCCGCGTTTATTACGGGCTTGACCGCCCGGTCGGCGAGCGTTACTTCCGCTGGGCAGCTGACGCGGTACGCGGCGATCTCGGCGAGTCGATCAGCTTTCGAACGTCGGTCGCGTCGATCGTCGGCATGCGGCTTTTGGAAACACTGAAGCTTTCCGCCGTCACGCTCGCTATCGCCTTGTTTGTCTCGCTTTTGCTCAGCTTTCTCGTCGTGCGGACGCGGAGCCGAATGCTCGACCGCCTGTCTGAGATCATCGTCCTTTTGTTCGCCTCGACGCCTGTGATCGTCACGTCGCTTGCCGTGCTCGCGATGATCGCCGCGGCCTCGACGCTCTCTTCCGGCAGCTCGATATTTTATTCCGCGGCCGCCCTCGCGCCGCCGTTCATCGCTCTCTTCGCCGCACAATCAAAACGATCGCTCGCCGCGGCGATGCAGGAAGATTTTGTCCAACTCGCACGCTCAAAAGGCCTTAGCGAGACAGCTGTTATCCTTCGCCACGCCGCGCGTGCCGCGTTGAATCCGCTTATCACGCTTACCGGGCTTTCGATCGGCGCGCTCGTAAGCGGTTCCGTTATCGTTGAGACCGTTCTCGGCCGGCAGGGAATCGGTGCGCTGACCGTTGCCGCGGTCCGCAGCCGCGATGTGCCGCTTGTGATGGGAAT
>JAUCQE010000523.1 GCA_030372865.1 Pyrinomonadaceae bacterium | reverse complement strand
CTCGGAGATGTGTATAAGAGACAGATCCAATGGTCAGGCCGCTCGCTGCCGCGCATCTTTGCGATCACGTTGTAGATCGGCTTGATGTCCCAGTTGAATTCGAGCTTCATTCGCACCGTTGGCGTGTTTCCGCCGAAGTGATAAGTTATCGGCAAGGCCCCGCGCCAATTTGCGGGTACGACGGCACCGTCCAGGTTCTTTAGCAGCGGCAGCGCGTCCCCGTACGAGATCGGCAGGACGGGTATTTTCGTCAACGTCTCGGCATTCTTGATATCTAAACGCTTGGCATCCTTCGTAGAGCCGAACCCTTTCGTCAGCGGATCGCCCGGGAAAAGCGGCATGTCCATAACGGAGCCGCGTTGGGCGCCGTTCTCGTTCCGCCACGCTCCCTTCGGGTAAACATCGCCCTGAAAGTAACCGTCGTCCCTCGGGTCAGAATAGATCAGACAGCCGACCGCACCGCGCTCAGCGGCTACCTTCGGTTTGATGCCCCGCCACGAACCGCCGTAGCGTGCGATAACGATCTTGCCCTTTACATCAATGCCCCGTTTATCTAGTTCTAGATAGTCGTCAGGGGTGCCGTAATTGACGTAAACAAGCGGGCCGGAGACATCGCCGTCGATGGAGTACGCGTTATAGTTCGGCAGCTGTTCATTTTGCTGGCCGCTGGTCGCGTCGCCTTCGACCGCCGGTTCAGTGAGTTTCAATGCAAAACGTTCGGGCGACGTCATTTCAACGATACGCGCTTTCGGTGTTGGGAATAGTACGTGAAACTCCTCGAGCTCAGTCTCGTACCCCCACGACTTGAACCGCGACGCGATGAAGTCCGCATTTTCTTTGTTATATGAGCTGCCCAAGTGGTGCGGCCGGGCGGTCAGCCGTTTCATCCACTCGCGAAGATTGTCGGCACGGAGATGGCTGTCGAACTTCGCTTCGACCGCTCTTTGGGCGTCGGACGCCTGTGCACTGAACCCAAAAATACTATCGGTCCTCGGCGTCTGCGCCGTGAGCGGCGAAGAAACGATCGTAACTAACAAAAGCAGAACTGCGGTCTTTCGCATGGCTGGCTCCTGGTTTATTTGGTCTATTGTAAGGCTTCTAACCCTTTGTTTGATCGGTGAGAAATTCCCTCAGGATCTCGTTTACGGTCTCGGGCACTTCCTGCTGGATCCAATGCCCGCTGTTCGGCACGAGATAGTTCTCGTACGGGCCATCGACGACGTCGGCAACTCCGCGGACCGTTTGCGGCAACACCGCCGTGTCCTGCTGGCCGTAAACAAAGAGCGTTGGGACCGCGACCCGTGCCGCTTCGTCTTCTTTGCTGAAGAGCCGCGAGATGATGTTCGCACGGTAATAGTTCAGCATCGCCGTGATAGCGCCGTCGCCTCGCCATGCCGATTCGAATATTTCGATGTCCACAGAACGAAAGACGCCGCTTTCCGCCGTGCTCGCTTTCAGTGCCCGTTTCAATAGCGCGAATTCTCCGAGCGACAACAGCTTTTCCGGAAGCAACGGCAGCTGGAAAAAGAACATATACCAGCTCGCCAAGAGCTGTTTGAAACTGAAATTTCGCCGCCAGATCGACGGAGGCACCTGAAACGCCGCGACTTTGGTCAGATATTCCGGATGATGCGAAGCGATGTACCAGGCGATCCCGGCTCCCCAGTCGTGACCGACGACCGTCGCTTTCTCATGTCCGAGATGCCGTATCAGCCCGATCACGTCGTCGGCAAGTTTATCGACCGTGTACTGGTCTTTGCCCTCCGGCCGGTCGCTGAGGTTATAGCCCCGCAGGTCCGGCGCAACGACCGTGTATCTATCGCTCAACGCGACAAGTTGATGCCGCCACGAATACCAGCATTCCGGGAAGCCGTGCAGAAGGACGACAAGTTCCCCGCCGCTCCCGGCCGTCGCGTAATGCAGGCGGACGCCGCCGACCTGCGCGTAACCAAATGAGATGGGTCAAAATTCATGCAGCGATCTCGGACGCGATATCTTCCGGAACGTCGATGTACATGCGAAGCAACGCCGTCGAAAACGTCTTGCCCTGCGCATCGGTCATCAGGCTCAGCGTTCCGCCGCCGCCAAGAGCACCATGCAGAAGGAAATTAAGAGCGCTCAAGTTCGGCAATTCGAAACGTTCGACGTCGCCTTTGACCATTTCTCCGAAATGTTCCTTGACGCGTTCGGCCGTGACCTCGCGAGCAATAATCGGGTAATATTCATCCTTGAGGGCGATGACCCCCACATTCGCTGTATCGCCTTTATCGCCCGACCGGGCATGAGCAAGTTTGACCAATTGGATCTTCATATTTCGCAGCGCGGCAGCCTCCGTAAAGGGACGCTATGGCGTCAAGGGTTATTGACCGCACGACCGCTTTTCCTCGTATGTTAGCACGTCTTCCGGCACAAATCTTTTCGGTCGCCGCCCTTTTGCTGGCTCTGTTTGCGGCAGCAAACGCTCAACTTGCGCCGATGGTCGAGGACGTGCTGAAAAGCGCTTCCGCCGAACGCAACCGCTACGTAGAGGTATTCCAAAACCTGCTGGCGATGGAAACAAAGACGTTCGAGGTCTTTGATAAAGACGGCGAGGTGAAAAAGCGTCGCGTAGTGCGTTCTAACCTCATTGTTTTCCGGCTTGAAAATGCGTCGGACCGCGTTGTTGAATTTCGAAACGTCGTAGAGATTGACGGCAAGCCGATCGGAGACCGTGACGAACGCGTCCGAACATTTTTTGAAAAGCTCTCGAAAAGCAAGACGTCGGAGAACGAGCTTGAACGCATCGAGGATGAAAGTTTCCGCTACGATCCCGATCTGCGTATTTCGGGCCTGACGCTGTTTCAGGGAGTTGCCCTTGCTGAAAATATCCGTCCTGCAGTCCGCTTTGAACTGGCGGGACGCGAGAATATTGGCGGCAATGAGTGCCTTGTTCTTGATTATCAGCAAACGACCGGGAGCGAGTTCATTCGCGTAAATCGCGGCAACAGCCCGCATCCAACCAAGGCATCTCTCAGTTTTGAGATCGAGGGAAAGCCGAACGAATTGCTTGAGGAACGAATCCGCGGGAAGCTCTGGCTTGACGCGGCCACCTTGCAGATCAGAAAAGAACTTCGCGAGGTCACGGTCAAACCGCGTGATTTCCCGGGTCCGGTCGTCATCTCGCGAACAACGGCCGTCTATCGCGACAGCGAGTTCGGAATATTGACCCCAGAAAAACTCGTGAACGAAATTCTGAGCCTCGACCGAAAGCGATATATTTCCCGCCGCGATATAACCGCAACGTTCGAATACTCCGGATTCACAAAACCCGACGTTGAGATAAAATCTGCCGAAGTGAAATAGCTACCTTTCCGCCGCAGCTTTTCTGACGCCCTCGGCGGCGATCCTCCGATATTGCTGAATCTCCGGGTCGATCGTATTCTCTGTCGCCGCAAGAAAAGCTCTAAAAGGCTCCGCCGACTCGCGCACCTTCCCTGTTTCCGCATACAGGATGCCTAAGCGGAAGAAGACTAGTTTTGAGGCGGGCAGCATCTCGGCCGCGGCAGCCGCTCGGGCATGTTCGAGTTCCGCGAGTGCCGCATCCTTTTTCCCCTGCAGGTAAAGCACGACCGCTAGTTTCTCCGTTACCGCTGCGTTGTAGATCGGCAAACGCCTGCGAGCCTCTTCAAGCCGAGCAATGGCTTCACCCGTTCGGCCACTTGTCTGCAAAGCGATCCCGAGTGCCTCATATGCCTGAAATAGCGTGTATGCGTTTATCTGCTCAGGCGGCAGCGAGACGACCTCGGTCAGATCCCGAATAGCCTCTTCGGTTCTGCCGAGCGTGACCAGCGTACGCCCGCGGCCCATTAGTGCGAGCGGCTGCCGCTTTATCGCCAGTGATCGGTCGTAAGCTTCCACAACTGTCTCGGGCGGCAAAACGCCGGAGCTTTCAGCCGCCAACTGCAGCCAATTGCTTGATGAGTTTGGGTCGACGGTAACCGAATGCCGCCAAAGGCTGACGTCGCTTGCCCATACGCGATTGTATGAGAATGTTTGCAGTGCGAGAACGATCGCGACCGCAGTCGCCGCGTACCTATAGACCCGATCCGAGAGCTTTACACGAGTAGCCACTTCCTTCAGACCGTAGTATGCAACAACCAGAAACCCGAGCACAGGAAGGTAAAGATAACGATCGTGGACGATCTGCTCCCGCGGGAATGCTGAGATATACAACGCTGGGCCAAGCAGAAAGACAAAGATCGCGGCCCCGACCAACGCAATTCGATGTTGCCTTACGATCAGGTACACGACCAGCGCGATAGACAGCAACAGCATCAACGGAGCCGCAAAGACCGCCCCGTCGAATTGCTCGACAGGCCGAAGCGGATAGTTTGGCCCGAGCCAAAGGGGAAAAATGCTTTGCCGCAGGTAGAACAACACCGCCGCAGGCGCTGTTAGTACGGCCGCGAACGGCGATGCTGAATCTTCGACAGCCATCGCGAACGTGCCTATCACCCGTTGGCGCAGGGCTAAATAGGCCAATGCGGCGACAGCCACTGGAGCCATTTCGATCAGCGTTCCAGAAAACGAACGGCCCTTTCCGTTTTCTTCGTCGCCGGCCGCCAAATAACCCGGGAGAAAATAGATCGGCAAGGCCGCGACGGCTGTCTCCTTCGCACCCAATGCTAATAAGAACAACCCGGCTGAAACGACGCGCCGTAAATGGCTTCGACCGTCGCCGCTCAGAAACACAAGAAATGATCCGAGCAGTGCCGCCGCCATCAACAGGTCCGGCGAGCCCGATATCCACGCGACCGACTCCGTATGAACCGGATGAACGGCGAATATCAGTCCTATGAAAAATGCCGGCAATCTCGGTACACCCAGCCGCAGCATAAAGAGGACTGCAAGCACCGAGTCAAATGCGTGAAGCAATACGTTCGTCAGGTGCCAGCCAAACGGCGAAAGGCCGAAGAGCCGAAAATTAACTATCGACCATGCGGTAAATGTCGGCCGCCAGTAATTGCTCCCTGCGATCGTCTCGCTACCCTTGAACGCCCAAACGTCCGACGTTATAGCTCGTCCGTAAAGCTCCGACTGCTGTATCAGCGGGTTCTGCACTATCTGACGCTTATCGTCGTAAACAAACCCGCCGCCGAGCGAATTTGCGAACACGGCGATCGCCGCGACGCTGACCACCGCTATCAACTTTATCTCGCTCTTTAGGGTCTCAAAGAAATGCATCAGTCGTGGTTCCCATTTATCGCGGCCGTCATTACGTCGTCGCGGATCGAATCGATCAAGCCACGTGATAACGCCCACTCGGCGTCTTTCGGTTCGCCTGTCAGGAACATCTCCATCGCCGCCGCTTCACCTATCAACCGCGGTAAACGCTGCGTGCCGCCCCAACCCGTCATTATTCCGAGGCCCGCACCCGGATGGCAAAAAACCGCGTCCGGCGAACCTATCCGCATGGAGCACGCCAACGCGAGGTCGAGTGCGCCGCCGTAGCATAACCCGTTAACCGCGGCGATCGTCCGTGCCTTTGCCTCGACAATGCGACGCATCAATCCCTGCCCAAGTTCGGCAAATTCCCTGGCATTCGAACCGTTAACGCCTGCAATTTCCCTTAAGTTTGCACCCGAGGCGAATACGTTTCCCGTACCCGCAAAGACTATACGCTCCGCTCTTGCGGCGTCATCGGAGTCCAGCACACAGCCGAGCTTGTCTATCACGTCCACAGAGAGCGGGTTCCTGAACTCCGGCCTGACGAACGTTATGACTAGAAAGCTGCCGATCTTTTCCGTGAGGATAGCGTTAGACATTCGAATTTGCAGACCTAATAATAACGGTATGTTCAGAACCGACAAAGCCCACCCGTGGCATGGCATCCCGATCGGCGAGAATGCGCCTGAGGAGGTGACGGTCTTTATCGAGATCGTACCGCGCGACACGGTGAAGTACGAGGTCGACAAAGAGACCGGATATTTGAAGATAGACCGCCCGCAGCAGTATTCGAATGTCGTACCGGCAAACTACGGCTTTATACCGCAGACGTTTTGTGCGGAAGGTATCGCGAATTTGGCCAGATCGAAGTCGGATCTGACGATAACGGACGGCGACGGCGACCCGCTAGATATACTTGTTTTGTCCGAGCATCACATACCGCGCGGCGACATCATTCTAAAGGCTCGGCCGATCGGCGGTTTTTGTTTGATAGACAACGGCGAGGCCGACGACAAGATCATTGCCGTCCTCAAGGGTGACAAGGTCTTCGAACAATACCAGGAGATCGCTCAGCTGCCCAAAGGCATACTCGAGCGGTTCGAGCACTATTTTCTTACGTACAAGTCTTTGCCGGATGCGCCGAACGTCTGCGAGATCGCATACTCCTACGGGCGTGAGGAGTCACTCTCGGTCATCAATACCGCGATCGCCGACTATTCCGAGCTTGTCGGCAGGCTGAAATAACGGCTATTCGCCGAACCTTTGGAGAAGGGTTGGCGGTTTCTGTACCGGGATGGTCGAGAGCACACCAAGTACGATGTGCCATTTTTTCTTGGTGAGCTTCCAGACATGCAGGCAATTCCCGGCGGCTCTGCCTTCATCGTTCTCGGCAAATTCGCACTGGTTCCAGACATAAGCCATATCGCCCGACTCGACCATCGCGACCTTTTGCGGATGGCCGACCGCACGGAACTGCTTCGTCTCGGCGACCGCTGCCAACTTTCCATACAACGGCGGCAGGTTTTCTCTTAATAGCCGCATGTCCTCGCGGCCGTGTTTCTTATACGCCCTGCTGAGGCCTTTCGGAGCCATGCTGGAACGCAGGAACGCCATGTACGAATCCGCGGCGGACCAGCCTCTCTCGTTCGCGTCGCGCCCGGTTATTGCCGGGCCCGATCTAACGCTCGAAGATTCCAGAGCCTCGGCATTCCTCACGGCGAGATCGACCACGATACGGTAACTTCCGTCCGGCATCCTTCGCCATATCGTCGCGTACTGGCCGTAATTCTCCGCGTTTTTGTCGGTCCTATTTTTGAAAGACCGCCATATGCCTGTCGTATAACCGATCAGCCCGTTCGATGAGATGTCGACATGCAGCGGGGTTCTAACGGTGTGCGGGGTCGCGGTGTTCTGTATCGACCACCAATCCCGGCCGTTCGCCGCCGACGGAACGAAGATAACGCCGTCCTCGGTCAAATACTCCAAATAGGCGGTTTTCGCACCTTTGGCTGAGAGTTCGTTCCCGAACTTAAGCTCGGTGTCGTACATCTGCTGAAGCTCGGAACTGCCTAAAGCGGCCCCGTAAAGTGCGAGTGCGAGCAGCAACGGCAAACTTTTCATGATCCCTCGATTTTATGCGGCCATATCGGCGCTCGAATGTTTGCTGGTAAACACACAGGACCAAAACCGGTTGGTTCAATCAGCGCTTCAGACGGTTAATAACCTGAATGGGAGATCGTCGCTCGCTTTGCCGGTCGTTGATCGTAACTGTTTGTGGCAACAGGCCTTAGAGGCTCCGCTGAACGCCGCTGTGACCGCAGAAAAAGGCAACGTGTTTCACGTATGCAACATCTAAGTTTTCGTAATAACAGGAGCAACAAAATGAAAGGATCTATCAACGAAAACACAGGGAGGACAGCCCCGAAAACGAAAAAGGAGATGATCGTCTCTTTATTCAATTCTGGGCTGAAACAGATCGAAACTATCTCCGAAATGACGGAGGCAAAGCCGAGCTATGTCGCGTCGGTCCTTCAGGGCGAAGGGCTGATCGACAGCTATTTTGACCTATACACATCGACGCAAAAGTCGATGAATGTGTATTCAAAGCACTTCAAGGGCAGGCTCGGATTTAAGGACGTCGAAACCGCAATGCGTAGCGTCGGCGTGCTCGAGGCCGCATATCGCCGTTACGACATGAAACAGGACCGTGCCGGCCAGCATCACACGTTGGAGATGGCCCTGACCATGCTGGACCGCGCACGTTGGACCGGCAAGCTTGCCGAGGCCGAAGTCTACCGGCGTTGGCTTGTTAAAAAGATCAGCACGCCGCTGGTCGATAATTCGCGACCGATGGCGGTATCCGAGATCCCAACGGTTGATTCGGAGCAAAGTATAGATCTCGCGGCATGATCTGTCGCAGACGAATAAAAGGCGCGTCTCGGCCCGCCCCGTTTATTCTCCCTTTTGAACGCCGCATTCAAACACCGCCGCCCGGGAATCGGGTCTTTTGTAAACCCCAATACAAATAAAAAGAGAAATTTAAAACACACTGGACCTCGGACGGGAATGTGTGCGGCGCATTTTCAAATTGGCAGTTGAAACGTCGGAGATTCAATGACGGGCGTTCGGTCCAACAAATCGATCGAAGATCAACGGCCGAGAGCCCGGCTGCGAGGTTGTGCCCTATGACCATTTCCGGCAAATTCCGAACGGCCGCCCCACGGCCTCGCGATAACCCATCGTCGACGCTTTCCCACGCGGCGTCCGCGAAAATGCTTGAGCAAACGTAATGACGAAGAACCTCACCATCTTTATCAGCGGGCTCTATTCGGGACCCAATCCACAGCCCGGCGTCGGCATCGCCCGGTCGCTGCGTCAGGGCTTTCCCGATGCAAAGCTCGTCGGCGTCGAGTACTCGAACCGATGCTCCGGCATCCATTGGATCGACCTTGACGACGTTTGGCTCCAGCGGCCGTGGAGCGAGCTTGACCTCGACCTGCACGCGTGCGATATAAAGCAGCGGCTTGACGACGGGGCGGTCTGGATCTCGAGCATCGACCTCGAGATCGTGTGGCTCGCCGATGTTTTCCCGGACGGCCATCCGAATCTTCTCGTGCCTTCCAGAGGATCGCTTTCAATGGTTCGAAAACCCGCGATCACTGCGCATAAAGGCTTGCCGGTAAAGATCCCCGCCTTTCGCGGCACTGACGTCGACGACTGGGATCTTCACTCCTTTTGCCGCGACAACGATTGGAATGTCTGGCTCAAAGGCCCGTATTACGAGGCAGTCCGAACTCCGACGTGGGAATCCTTCAGCCACTGGCGTGGCGTGCTGTCATCAGCATGGGCGACCGACGAGCTTTTCCTGCAGGCGCACGTGAGCGGTTTCGAAGAATCCGTGATGATCTCGGCGTACGAGGGCGAATTGCTCGAATGCGTCCATATGCGGAAGCGCGACGTGACCGATCTCGGGAAGACCTGGGCCGGTGACGCGGTAACTCCTCCGCCCGAGATCGTCTACCCGCTTCGCAAGATCATTCGCGACCTGAAATGGACCGGCGGCGGCGAGCTCGAAATGGTCCGAGATGCTGAGGATCAGCTCTGGCTGCTCGAATGGAATCCGCGATTCCCCGCCTGGGTCCACGGTGCGACGATCGCGGGGCGAAATCTGCCTGCTGCTTTGGTCGAAGGAGCGACCGGCATCGAAGCCGCCGATTGCCCGATCGTCGCATGCGAGTTTACGCGAGTCGTTATCGAGGTACCGGTTCGCAAAGAGTTCCCTTTGCCCCGGCTGCCTGAGCCTTTTGTCGGCACTGCGGGACATTCGATGAAGCATCCGTCGGGGTTGGTCGAATTCGCGCAGCGTCTGCACCTCGCCCCCGGCGGGAGCCCGTCTCCGTCACAGGCTCACAACCTTTCGGGCGTTCCGGAGAGCTATCTGCGCGATCTCGAAAAGGTCGACTTCAGGCATCTCCAAACGCCTGCGAGTTTATTCTTCGAGAGTACCGCACGGGAAACCTTCAAAAAGTCCACCACACTGACGGACGTCAGCAAGGGCGAGATCCGTCCGATCCAGGCTTACAGCATCAAGACGAACCCCGATGAGCGACTCCTGCGGCTGGCGCTCGACTTCGGGTTCTATGCCGAGGCGATCAGCCCGCTTGAGGCACAGAAGGCGGTCGCAGCAGGCTTTCGGACCGAACAGCTGATACTTAACGGCCCAGCAAAATGGTGGCGCCGCGACGAACTGCCCGACGGCCGCTATCACGCCGTGTTCTGCGATTCGACCCTTGAATTGGAACGGATCACGCGCGACATCGAGAACCGTGCTCTCAGTGCGGACGTCGTCGGCATTAGGCTGCGGACACCCGGTGTGGCCTCGCGGTTCGGCGTACCGATCGACTCGCCCGAGCTTTTCGAGGTCCTGATCAACGCCCTCCGCGAGCATCCGGCCTCGATCCGTTTCGGCGTCCATTTTCACATGGCGAGCAGCGCCATCGGCATCGGGCAATGGCGCGATCTGTTCAGGTCGATGCTCGCGTGGTGCAGTTCGATCGAATCGCTCGCCGGCCGTCGAATAGAGGTGCTCGACATCGGCGGCGGATGGTTTCCGGGCGACTTTCAGCGGAAAAGCGCCATCGAGTTTCGCGAGCTTATCAAGCTGGTGCAAGGCGAACTTCCCGACGTCACAGAATTGATCACCGAACCCGGAAAGGCTCTTGCCCAGTCAACGATGGCCCTCGCGATGAGCGTCCTTGAGGTCCGAAGATACGCCGGCGGTACGTGCGAGGCCGTGATGGACGGCTCTATTGCAGACCTGCCGATGCACTCGTTCCAGCCTCACAGAATATTGTTGCTCGACCGGGAGTCGGGCGATTGGCGTCCGCTTGAACGCGGTGATTCACTGCTTCTCGGCCGGCTGTGCATGGAGCATGACATCGTTGCCGCAAACGTTGAGGTCCCGGCGGCGACCCGGTCCGGCGACGTTTTCGTGTTTTGTGATGCGGGCGCTTACGACAGGAGTATGAGCTATGTTTTTGGATGCGGGTAACGCGGTAACGATCGACGATGTCGTCGGGGGGAA
>JAUCQE010000522.1 GCA_030372865.1 Pyrinomonadaceae bacterium | reverse complement strand
ACAGCGCTGTCTCGTGGGCTCGGAGATGTGTATAAGAGACAGGTAAAAAGGTGACCAAGTCCGCACTTGCCGATCTCCGCAAGCTAAAGATCGACAAGGTCGAAGTTGCGACGGCAGATTTCGAGGGAGCCTTCGCGATCGACGATATCGTCAACACCGAGACCGGTGAGGTCATCATCGAGTCGAACGGTGAGATCACCGCCGCCAAGCTTCAGCAGATCATCGAAGAAGGCGTTTCGGAATTCTCGGTCTTTTTCCCGAAGAACGACGTCATCGGCGAGGTGCTTTCGAACACGATCCGCAAGGACGCGATCGCAAAGCCTGTCGACGCACTCCTCGAGATCTACCGCAAGATGCGTCCCGGCGATCCGCCGACCGTTCCGACCGCATATCACCTGCTCGAGGGAATGTTCTTCGACACCCGCAGGTTCGACCTATCGCGCGTCGGCCGCCTGAAGTTCAACATCAAGATGGGCCGCTCGGAACGCGACCGCATCAACGACCCGTTGCTTGAGGCAGGCGATTTCGTCGAGGTCGTCAACTACCTTCTCCGTATGAAAAGGGACAGCGAGCATTTCATTCAGGACGACATCGACCACCTCGGCAACCGCCGCGTCCGTGCCGTCGGCGAACTGCTCGAAAATCAGTTCCGCATCGGCCTCGAACGCATGGAACGCGCGATCAAGGAGAAGATGTCTATCCAGCAGGACATGTTCACCACGATGCCCCGCGACCTCGTGAACGCAAAGCCGGTAACGGCAGCGGTCCGCGAGTTCTTCGGTTCATCGCAGCTGTCGCAGTTCATGGACCAAACGAACCCGCTCTCCGAGATCACGCACAAACGCCGCCTGTCGGCACTCGGACCGGGCGGCCTCTCGCGTGAGCGTGCAGGTTTCGAGGTTCGCGACGTTCACCCGACTCACTACGGCCGCATCTGCCCGATCGAGACGCCTGAAGGCCCGAACATCGGCCTGATCTCGTCGCTCTCGTGCTTTGCGCGTATCAACGAGTTCGGCTTTATCGAATCGCCGTACCGGAAGGTCGAGGAAGGCCGCGTGGTCGAATACGTACTTGTCCACAACGGCGGCGACACCAAGTTCAAGCCGAAAGATCACGTGCCGCTCGAAGAGGTCGAAAAGGCCAACAAGAAGGTCGCCAAGGAAGGCGGAAAGCAGGCCGAGTTCGAGCCGTATCCGTTCTACCTGACCGCCTGGGAAGAAGATAAGTACATCATCGGCCAGGCAAACATCGAACTCGACGCAAAGGGCAATATCGTCCGCGAACGCAACGCCGCTCGTGACCGCGGAGAGTTCATTACCGCCGACCGTGCGGACATCCAGTACATGGACGTTTCGCCGAAGCAGCTGGTCTCGGTCGCCGCATCGCTGATCCCGTTCCTTGAGAACGACGACGCCAACCGTGCTCTCATGGGCTCGAACATGCAGCGTCAGTCGGTCCCGCTTCTTCGTGCAGAGGCACCGTACGTCGGTACCGGTATGGAGAAGGTCGCCGCACGCGACTCAGGTGCGGTCGTTATCGCAAAGCGTAACGGCGTCGTCGACTACGTCGATAGCGAACGCATCATCGTCAAGGCCGACCACAACGTCGACGGCACGATCTCGCGTGAGGTTACGGCGGACATCTATTCGCTGGTCAAGTTCAAGCGTTCTAACCAGAACACCTGTATCAACCAGCGTCCGATCGTCCAGGTCGGCGAACGCGTCCGCAAAGGACAGGTCATCGCCGACGGCCCGTGTACCGATAAGGGCGAGCTCGCACTCGGCCGCAACGTTCTCGTTGCCTTCATGCCCTGGCGAGGTTACAACTTCGAGGACGCGATCCTCGTCTCCGAACGCCTCGTCAAGGACGACTACTACACGTCGATCCACATCGAGGAACTCGAGATCGAAGCACGCGACACGAAGCTCGGGCCGGAAGAGATCACCCGCGATATCCCGAACATCGGCGAGAACATGCTTCGCGACCTCGATGAATCGGGCATCATCCGCATCGGTGCTCAGGTCAAGCCGGGTTCGATCCTCGTCGGTAAGGTAACGCCGAAGGGCGAAACCCAGCTGACGGCAGAAGAAAAACTGCTCCGTGCGATCTTCGGTGAAAAAGCCGGCGACGTTAAGGACGCATCGCTCACCTGCCCTCCGGGCATCGACGGTACGGTCGTCGACGTTCAGGTCTTTACCCGCAAGGGCCAGGAGAAGGACGACCGCTCGCTCGATATCGAGGGAATGGAAGAAGAGAACCTTCGCCGCGACCTCGAGGACGAGATCCGTATCCTTCAGGAACAGCGCGACGAGCGTATCTATGAGCTCTTCGACGGCCGCAAGCTGACGAAAGACCTCATGGATGCGAAAGAGGTCGTTCTCAAGAAAGGAACGACGCTCGACCGCGAAGTGCTCCGCGGCATCCCGACCCGTCTGCTGAGAAACGCAGAGGTCGCAGCCGGCAAGATCGATATCTCCGGTGAGATCCGCGAATACGAACAGCGTACCGAACGCCAGATCAGCATCCTCTCGGACATCTACGACGAGAAGATCACCAAGCTGAAGCAGGGTGACGAACTTCCTCCGGGCGTTATCAAGATGGTCAAGGTCTTCGTCGCGATGAAGCGTAAGCTTTCCGTCGGCGACAAGATGGCCGGACGCCACGGTAACAAGGGCGTTATCGCACGCATCCTGCCGGAAGAGGATATGCCGTACCTGCCGGATGGAACTCCGGTCGAGATCGTTCTCAACCCGCTCGGCGTGCCGTCACGTATGAACGTGGGACAGATCCTCGAGACGCACCTCGGCTGGGCCGCTCGCGTTCTCGGGCTGCACTTCGCGACGCCGGTATTCGACGGTGCGAGCGAGTCGGAGATCAAGGAGTACATCAAGCAGGCGAATGGCCGGTTTGACGACCTCCAGCTGCCGCCGTCCGTCGGCCCTTCAGGCAAGACGCGTCTCTACGACGGCCTGACCGGTGAACAGTTCGAGCAGAAGGTGACCGTCGGTTACATCTATATGCTCAAGCTCTCTCACCTGGTCGACGACAAGATCCACGCTCGCTCTATCGGGCCGTACTCGCTGATCACTCAGCAGCCGCTCGGTGGTAAGGCACAGTTCGGCGGACAGCGTTTCGGAGAAATGGAGGTTTGGGCCCTCGAAGCATACGGTGCTGCCCATATCCTTCAGGAGCTGCTGACCTGCAAGTCGGACGACGTCGCGGGCCGCTCGAAGATCTACGAGACAATCGTCAAGGGCGTTTCGAACTTCGAACCGGGCATTCCCGAGTCGTTCAACGTTCTCGTCCGCGAGCTGCAGTCGCTCTGTCTCGACGTCGAGCTCATTCAGGAAGATGAGATCGATCCGGAAGCGATAGCCGCAGGCGTCGACGCACTGGTTGGGGTTGATTAATGACAGTCTAGAAAGTCAGGGAACTCCCGGAAGCCGAAAGGTTTCCGGGCGTCCCGGACAGACCGGACTTCCTAGACTAACGGAGAAATATGTTTCGATTTAACAACGAAAGCAAAACACAGCTGACAACGAACTACGAAGCGATCCGCATCTCGCTTGCTTCGCCGGACAAGATCCGTTCGTGGTCGCATGGTGAGGTCACAAAGCCGGAAACGATCAACTACCGAACCTTTAAGCCGGAGCGCGACGGCCTGTTCTGCGCACGCATTTTCGGTCCGGTTTCCGACTGGGAGTGTCTTTGCGGTAAGTACAAGAGAATGAAGCACCGCGGCGTCATCTGCGACAAGTGCGGTGTCGAGGTCACGCAGTCGAAGGTCCGCCGTGAGCGTCTCGGACACATCGAACTCGCAAGCCCGTGTTCGCACGTCTGGTTCTTCAAGGGCCTTCCGTCACGTATCGGCCACTTGCTCGATATCACGCTTCGCGACCTTGAGAAGATCCTCTACTTCGAGACCTACATCGTCATCGATGGCGGCGAGGTTCCGGATCTCAAAGAAAAGGACCTGCTCACCGACGAGCGTTATCGCGAGCTTTCACGCGAATATCCGGGCCAGTTCGTAGCCAAGATGGGCGCCGAAGCGATCAAGGAACTGCTCATCAAGATCGATGTGCAGGAACTTGTCGACGAGCTTCGACAGCGCATGCGCGATGAAACGTCGCAGCAGAAAAAGCTCAAATATTCCAAGCGTCTGAAGGTCGCAAGCTCGTTCCTTCGCTCGGGCAACAAGCCGGAGTGGATGATCCTCGACGTGATCCCGGTCATTCCGCCGGAACTTCGTCCGCTCGTGCCTTTGGACGGGGGCCGTTTTGCGACGTCGGACCTTAACGACCTCTACCGCCGCGTGATCAACCGCAACAACCGGTTGAAGAAGCTCATCGAGCTTCGCGCACCGGAGGTCATCGTCCGCAACGAGAAGCGCATGCTGCAGGAAGCCGTCGACGCTCTGTTCGACAATGGCCGCCGCGGCCGCGTTCTTCGCGGTGCGAACAATCGTCCGCTCAAGTCGCTCTCGGGCACGCTTAAGGGCAAGCAGGGCCGTTTCCGTCAGAACCTTCTCGGTAAGCGTGTCGACTACTCAGGCCGTTCGGTCATCGTCGTCGGTCCGGAGCTCAAGCTCCATCAGTGCGGCCTGCCGAAGAAGATGGCGCTTGAGCTTTTCAAGCCGTTCATCTACAACAAGCTCGAAAAGGACCAGCACGCCGCCACCATCAAACAGGCACGCGAGATGGTCGAACATCAGGAGCCGATCGTTTGGGACATCCTCGAAGAGGTCATCCGCGAGCATCCGGTCCTCCTGAACCGTGCACCGACGCTTCACCGTCTCGGCATCCAGGCTTTCGAGCCGGTGCTTGTGGAGGGCAAGGCGATCAAGATCCATCCGCTCGTATGTACAGCGTTCAACGCCGACTTCGACGGCGACCAGATGGCCGTCCACATTCCGCTGTCGGCAGAAGCACAGATCGAAGCTTCGGTCCTGATGCTTGCATCGAACAACCTCCTGTCGCCGGCATCGGGCCAGCCGATCACGGTTCCTTCGCAGGACATCGTTCTCGGATGCTATTACCTGACGCTCGGCCGCGATGAGCTCGCGGGCGAAGGCAAGGCATTCAACTCGGTCGACGACGTGCTGCTCGCTCTCGATGCAGGCGTTATCGAAACGCAGTCGAAGATCCGCCTCCGCTGGAGGGGCGACCTTATCGACCTGACGACGGAGCACAACAGCCAGGACGTTATACGCGCGACCGTTCGCGAGAGCGTCGACCGCGTGATCGATACGACCGCCGGCCGCGTCATCATGAACGAACGCCTGACGCGTGACGGCCTGCCGTTCGTCAACGGTACGCTGAAAAAGAAAGGGCTTCAGTCCCTCGTCAGCTTCTGTCACCTCAGGCTCGGCCGCGAGGCGACCGTTGCGCTGCTCGACGACCTGAAGACGATGGGCTTCCTTTACGCCACACGTTCGGGTATGTCGATCGGTATCGACGACATGGTCACCCCGGCAAGCAAGAAGGGCATCATCGAAGACGCCCGTAAGGAAGTCGACAAGCTCCAGAAGCAGTACGAAGAAGCGACCATGACCAACATGGAACGCGAGAACAAGGTGACGGCCATCTGGTCCGAGGTCACCGACCGCGTCGCCAAGGAAATGTTCAAGGCGATGCACACCCGCGAAGCCGAGCGTAAGGAACTGAACCCGATCCTCGTGATGGCCGACTCAGGTGCTCGTGGTTCGGAAGCTCAGATCCGTCAGCTCGCCGGTATGCGCGGCCTTATGGCCAAGCCGTCGGGCGAGATCATCGAAACGCCGATCGTCGCGAACTTCCGCGAAGGCCTCAACGTGCTGCAGTACTTCATCTCGACGCACGGCGCACGTAAGGGCCTCGCCGATACCGCATTGAAGACGGCCGACTCGGGTTACCTTACCCGTCGTCTCGTCGACGTTGCTCAGGACGTGATCGTCTCCGAAGAGGATTGCGGAACGCTCAAGGGCGTCTGGGCCGAGGCGATCATCCGCAACGGTGAAGAGGTGGAATCGCTCCGCGACCGCATCGTAGGCTGTACCGCACTCGACGACATCGTCGATCCGGTCGACGGCACGACGATCGTCGAAGCCAACGTCGAGATCGACGAAGAGCTTGCTGCGGCAGTTCAGCTGTCCGGCCTGCAGAAGATCCGGATTCGT
Organism: Pyrinomonadaceae bacterium; assembly: GCA_030372865.1. Taxonomy (GTDB): domain Bacteria; phylum Acidobacteriota; class Blastocatellia; order Pyrinomonadales; family Pyrinomonadaceae; genus OLB17. The sequence goes on along the minus strand of JAUCQE010000522.1, from coordinate 1,205 downwards.
TCGGCCCTGACCTGCGAAAGCCGCCGCGGCATCTGCGTCAAGTGCTACGGACGCAATCTCGCGACCGGCGAAACGGTCGAGATCGGTGAGGCAGTAGGTGTTATCGCCGCTCAGTCGATCGGCGAACCGGGAACGCAGCTCACGATGCGTACGTTCCACGTTGGTGGTACGGCTCGCCTCGAGCAGGAAACGAAGCACCAGGCAGCGATGAACGGGACCGTTAAGTTCATCGGCGACTGGAACGTCATCAAGAACCGCAAGGGCGAGATGATCTCGATGAAGCGGCAGCCGTCCGAGCTCGGCCTTATGGACGAACGCGGCCGCGAGGTCGCACGCTACAAGATCGTTTACGGTGCACAGCTTCACGTAAAGGATGGGCAGAAGGTCAAGGAAGACGACATGCTCGCGACGTGGGACCCGTTCACCTTCGCGATCCTTACCGAGGTTTCGGGTACGGTCAAGTTCCAGGACCTCAAGGAAGGCAAGACGGTCGAGCAGGAGATCGATAAGGTCACCGGCCAGATCCGCCTCGTCGTTAAGGACTCGGATGAAAAGAACCAGCCGCGTCTTGAGATCAAGAGCGGCAACAAAACGCAGAAGACCTACCAGATGCCGATCCGTGCAAACTTGCAGGTGATCGACGGCCAGGAGGTCGAGGCGGGTGACGTTATCGCGAAGATCCCGCGTGAAACGACCAAGACGAAAGACATCGTCGGCGGTCTCCCGCGTGTCGTCGAGCTTTTCGAAGCACGGCGTCCGGGCGAGACTGCGGTCATGTCCGAGATCGACGGTACGGTCACGCTCGGTACCATCTCAAAGGGTAAGCGCAAGATCATCATCACCGGCGAGGACGGTGCCGAACGCGAATACGACATTCCGCGCGGTACGCACATCAACGTGCAGGACGGCGACCACGTCAAGGCGGGTGAACCGCTCATGGACGGCCCGCTGAACCCGCACGATATTCTCCGTGTTCTCGGTACTGAGGCGTTGCAGAACTACCTCGTTTCCGAGATCCAGGAAGTCTATCGTCTGCAGGGCGTTAACATCAATGACAAGCACATTGAGGTGATCGTCCGCCAGATGCTCCGCTGGGTCAAGATCAAAGAGGTCGGCGATACCGAATTCCTTATGGAAGAACAGGTTGACCGCTTCCGTTACGAGGACGAGAACCGCCGCGTTCGCGACGAGGGCGGCCAGCCCGC
>JAUCQE010000521.1 GCA_030372865.1 Pyrinomonadaceae bacterium | reverse complement strand
CGCTGTCTCGTGGGCTCGGAGATGTGTATAAGAGACAGGTACTGCATTATCAGGCGGCCCGTCGTCGTCTCGCCGGTGAAAGCGACCTTCGCGATGCGCGGGTTCGTCGCGAGCGGTTTGCCGGCCTCGATGCCGAAACCGTTGACGATGTTCAGCACGCCTTTCGGCAGCAGATCGCCGACGAGCTCCGCCCAAACTAGAATGCTGGCGGGCGTCTGCTCGGCCGGTTTGATGACGACGCAGTTGCCCGCGGCGAGTGCCGGTGCGAGCTTCCACGTTGCCATCAGCAGCGGGAAATTCCATGGAATGATCTGGCCGACCACGCCGAGCGGTTCCTTGATGATCACGGAAAGCGTGTTCTGGTCGAGCTCGCTCGCCGAACCTTCTTCAGCACGGATGACGCTCGCGAAATAGCGGAAATGATCGATCGCAAGCGGCAGGTCGGCGGCCGTCGTCTCACGGATCGGCTTGCCGTTATCCCACGTTTCGGCACGTGCGAGCAGTTCCAGATTCTGCTCCATGCGGTCGGCGATCTTGAGCAGGATATTGCTGCGTTCGGTGACCGACGTTTTGCCCCATGTTTCGAACGCCGCGTGTGCCGCGTCAAGGGCGGCTTCAATGTCCGCCTCGTTCGAACGGGCGACCTTTGTGAATGACTTGCCGTCGACCGGCGAGATAACGTCGAAATACTCACCGCTTTTCGGTGCGGCCCACTCGCCGTTGATGTAGTTCTCGTACTGTTCTTTGAATTTAGGGATGTCGAAAGACTTTTTTACTGCGTCCATGGTGTGTCTCCTTGTGCACGCGGGAATCACAAGAATTCCCGGCAGAACCAAACAGGAATATCAATTAATTAGAGCGCGGTATGGGGGAATTATAGCACTTATTCGAGGGGCTTGGGGCATTGCGAAAATACAAAGGCCCGCAAGGCGGGCCCTGTGGGTATCTCTGCTGGTAGACGCTATGCGATCCCCATGCGTTCGTACGTCATCTTGAGGGTTTCGCTTGCTATCGCTCGCGCGCGTTCTGCACCGGGTTTAAGGATGCTGCGGAGGGTTTCGTCGTCGTATTCCTTGACGCGTTCCTGGAACGGACGGAGGTATTCGACCGTGACCTCGGCGAGTTCGGTCTTGAAATGGCCGTAGCCTTTGCCGGCAAAATGCTCGGTGCATTCTTCGGCATTCTTGCCTGTGAGTAGGCGATAGATGGTCAAGAGGTTGTTGATCGCTGGCCGTGATTCGTCGAATTCGATCGTCGTGCCGCTGTCGGTGACCGCTCGCTTGATCTTCTTCGTGATCGTATCCGCGTCATCAAGCAGGAATATCGAACGGTTCTCGTCCGACTTCGACATCTTCTTTTCCGGTTCCTGCAGCGATTTGATGCTGGCACCGACCGGCGGAATGTACGGCTCGGGCACTTTGAACGTGTCGCCATAATCGCGGTTGAAACGCTCGGCGAGATCGCGCGAGAGTTCGAGATGCTGCTTCTAGTCCTGGCCGACCGGGACGAGATCGGTCTGATACAGGAGGATGTCGGACGCCATCAGGATCGGATATGTGAAAAGCCCAACGCCGGCACGCTCGCGGTTGCCTTTGCCCTTGTCCTTGAACTGGGTCATTCGCTCGAGCTCGCCCATTCGGGCAATGCAGGAAAGTACCCAGGCGAGCTCCGCGTGCTCCGGCACATCCGACTGTACGAAGATCGTAGACCGTGCGGCATCGACGCCCGCGGCGAGATATATGCGGGCGAGGTCGAGCGTCTTTTGCCGCAAGGTTTTCGGATCCTGCGGCAGTGTGATCGCGTGAAGATTTACGATGCAGTAAAACGCCTCGTACTCATCCTGAAGCGCGACCCAGTTCTTGATCGCACCGAGATAGTTACCAATATGCAGCTCACCCGTGGGCTGGGCTCCGCTAAAAATTCGTTTCTTCATTTAAAGTTAGTAAATCGCCACAAGAATGTACGCGAGAGCAAGTCTGAATGGATATAGCACAAGGCTGAAAACGCCGATGTAGATCAGGAACATCAGGATCAAAAATCCGAACTGTTCCAGGAAATGAAGTATCGGCTGTGCACTGTCGGGCAGGAACGTGGATAGTATCTTGCTTCCGTCGAGCGGCGGGAACGGCAGAAGATTGAACACGAAAAGCGACAGGTTCAGCAGCATCAGGTTGCTGACGAACATCGCGATCGGGTTCGAAGCTCCGCCGAACATGTCATTTGGGGTGAAACCGTACATGAACATCACCTTCGCCAAGACGATGCCGATTATCAGCAATATGAGGTTCGCGAGCACCCCGGCGATCGATACCATCACGTTTGCGAGCTTATAGTTCGTCCAGTTTCGCGGGTTTACGGGTGTCGGCTTTCCCCAACCGATTAGCGGTATCGAGCCGAGTGCACCGCCGACGGTACCTAAAATGAATGCGATTATCGGAATTGCGAGTGTGCCGATCGGGTCGGTATGTGCGACAGGGTTGAGCGTTACGCGGCCGAGCATATACGCCGTGTCATCCCCGAATTTATGCGACATCCATGCGTGTCCGGCTTCGTGAGCCGAAACCGCGAGCAGGAGCACGACCATGAAAACCACCAGATGGCTTACAAGCAGTGCAATATCGATATCACCCATTTAAACTCCTTGAAAAAAAGACACTTTCGCCCTGCATCTGCAGGACATAAGACCACGAAACCCTTATTGTTTTTACACGGCAATTGTGCCATTCTTTTACGACAAAATAAAACTTGATCCGGAGAATAATACGTGCTGAAAAAGGTTTTGTTCGGCGGTGAGAGCGGGTTATCGCCGACCGCAAATCTGGGGTTAACTGTGCTAAGGATAGCGACCGGGCTGGCAATGGCGTTCGGTCACGGTCTCGGGAAAATGCCGCCCGGGCCTGGATTGATCGAGCGGTCCGCTCAAATGGGTTTTCCGGCCCCGTCCTTGTTCGCATGGGCCGCCGCGTTCTCGGAGTTTTTCGGTGGCCTGTTCCTTGCGATCGGGCTTTTCACCCGACTGTCTAGCTTCCTGATCGGCTGCACGATGTTGACGGCCCTCGTTGGCGTGCACGCAGCTGATCCGTTTGCAGCCCAGGAAAAGGCGTTTCTCTATCTGTTCCTCGCTGTTGCGTTCATGCTCAAAGGCTCGGGTGATTGGAGCATCGACGGGCTCATCAGAAAATAGATATGACAAGACATATTGTCTGCATCGCCAGCGAACATAAGGGGAACGAGTTTCTTGAAGAGGCACAGGCGGCCGGCTGGTTCGTCACGCTCGTCACGCGAAAGAAATTGCTTGATGAGCCCTGGGCATGGACGGCTTTGAACGACGTGAAAACTGTCGAAGACCATGCCGCTCCTGAAGATTACGCACGTGCGATAACCAACATAGCCGGATCACGGCGGATCGACCGTGTTGTCGGGCTCGACGAGTTTGATGTGATGACCGCTGCAAAGACCCGCGAGCATCTCCAGCTGCCGGGTATGTCGAGTTCGCACACGCTCCGCTTTCGCGACAAGCTTTCGATGCGTAACATCGCGAACAATGCGGGAATACCGTGTCCGGAATTTACGGGCGTTTTCAACAAGGACGACATCAACGCATATCTCGACCGCGTGCCGGCTCCGTGGATAGTAAAGCCGAGATACGAGGTCTCGGCGTTCGGCATCCGTAAGTGCGAAACGCGTGAGCAAGTCTGGGAAGTGTTGACCGACCTGGATAATCGAAACAACTGGCGTGATCATCCTTCGCAGTTCGTACTTGAAAAGTTCATCAAAGGCAATGTTTTCCACGTAGACTCGGTCGTGAACGAGGGGAAGGTGCTTGCTTGCGGCGTGAGCCAGTACGGCACGCCGCCGTTCAGCGTTACGCATTATGGCGGTGTATTCACTTCGTCGATCGTGCCGTACCGTTCGAAGGAGCGGCGTGAATTGGAATCGTTAAACCAAAAACTTCTTTCGGCGTTCAAGTACGAACGCGGGGTTACGCATGCGGAATTTCTGCAAAGTGAGGAGGACGGGAAGTTTTACCTTTTGGAGGTCGCTTGCCGCGTCGGCGGAGCTTATATCGCCAACGTCTTGGAGCATGCATGCAACTTCAACCTCTGGCGCGAATGGGCGAAGCTTGAGACGGCAACGCGGGAGAATCCGTATAAACCTCCGAAACTCCGCAAGGATTTCGCCGGGGTTGCACTTGCTCTCGCTAATACGGATCAACCGGACACTTCGCACTACACCGACGAAGAGATCGTGTACCGCGTTACAAAACCGAAGCACGTAGGCCTGATATTCTATTCGCAGAAACAGAAACGCGTCGAAGCTTTGCTCGCGAACTACAGCGAACGGATCGCCGAAGATTTCCTCGCGGTCGCTCCTGCCAAAGAGCGATATGACGACTGAAGGGAAACGATCGATTCCGTTTGAGACGGCCGCATGGCCGTCTTTTCTTTTGCAGCCCTAGTCGCTATCCTAATCGTTTCATGGCACCGCTTGATTCGATACAAACAAACTCCGCAGAGGAACTGGAGCATTCGCTCAGTCCATGTTTTCCCGCGCTCTTAAAATTTGAGTCGACGCGTGAAATGGAAGCGTCACCTGTCTGGAACGAGGTGAGTGACGAGGCACTTCGAATCCTGAATGCTGTCGTTTATGAAGAACTCGCTGCTGGCGACAATCAGCCCGCTGATAACGGCGTCATACGTGCCCTGGCCTGGAATATTGAACGCGGGAATGTTTTTGAAGGTATCGTAAAAGCGCTTGCTGAAGACGAACGACTCAGCGGCCGCGATGTCCTCATGCTCACGGAGCTCGATCACGGGATGGCTCGAAGCGGAAACCGTTTTGTAGCTCGCGAACTCGCTGAGCGGCTTGGATTAAATTACGCGTTTGCGCCGGTTTATATCGCCCTTCAAAAAGGTAGCGGCGTCGAGTCACAGGTCGAAGGGGAGAACACGCGTTCAATCCATGGTCTCGCGATGTTCTCGAAATGGCCGATGTCGAACGTTCACGCGATACCGCTGCCGAACGGCAAGGATAAGATGTGGGGCAAGGAAAAGCGTTTGGGCTGGCTGCGAGCCTTGTTTGCCGACATCGAACATCCGGCGGGAACCTTCCGAGCGGTCACGGTACATCTCGATGCTCACTGTTCGCGGGCTCATCGGCGTAAGCAGATGCGTTTGATACTTGACCACTTGGACACATTGCCGCCGCTTCCGACGATCATCGGGGGCGACTGGAATACCACGACGTTCAACTCTCAAAACGCGACGCGCGCGATCATGGGCTATTGGCGGAGAGTGTTCATGGGCCCAAAGAACGTTGCGAAAAATCATTTGCCAAACCCCGAGAGATATTTCGAGAAGAACCTCTTCGTCGATCTCGAACGCCGCGGGTATGACTATCGCGGCCTGAACGAGGTTGGGGTCGGGACGCTGCATTATCATGTCGAGAGTATCGAAAAGAACACCAATCTTCGCGACTGGGTGCCGGAGTGGTGTTTTCCGTTCATCTTTTGGGCAGCCGGAAGGGTTGGCGGAAGTGTTTCCGGCCGCCTCGATTGGTTTGCCGGGAAAGGAATCAGTATCGCTCCAGGCGTTAAACCCCAGACGATCGGGAATCTCACCGATGGGGACGGCACGCCTTTATCGGACCACGACGCGATTACTCTCGATTTTGTCCTCAATTAGGTCTAAAATCCGTCAATATTCTGTTTAGGAGGGAAAGTAGAATATGCGGATTAAAAAACTTCTCACATTTTTCATCATTTCAACGGTCATTTTTGTGATCGGTTGCGGCATCAATTCAGTTACCCGGGCCGAACTCGAGGCGGTCAAGCCGGGAAGTGTCATCACGTATCGGTACCAAAAGGACGGCAAAAGCTGGTTTTACGCAGACAAGGTGACGCGAATCGAAGGCGATACGATATACTATAACCCGAGCAGCAAGGAAGGTACGGCCGGTAACGATGAACGGTTACGTTCATTTGATGTCGGACGCGAGCTTTCGATCAAGAAGGCAGATCTGCTGAAATACGAGACAGAGCAGGGAGACGAACGCAAGGTGGTCATCTGGATAGAATAGGCCGCCGCGAAACCAATGGAAGTTTCATTTTCACAAACACTTAGCTTTAACGCGGATACATTTGAGTTCGAGGCCGTTGCCAAAGAGAACGGCAATGCGACAATCATCAAGTTTCCGGTCAATGAAAAGAAGGTGAGTCCGGGTGACTCGGTCGTTGTCGTGTCAGGCGATGAGATCTATTTTCACGGCATGATCGGGAAGATCGAGAACGGCTACGCCTTTGCATCGGATCCAAAGGGTTCGCTGCTGCCAGCCGGTGTACAGTAGACATCGGGCTCAGAGAAGTTCGAAAAATGATGCATTCAGCCTGCCTTTGATCGAAGGCAGGCTGAACTATTTTGCGCTGAATGATAGTTCTTTACGGATACCTACGCATTCCTAAGCGGCTGACGTCTGTAATTGCTTACAGGATCGGCCGGGAATTAAAGAGGAGTTATATGTATGATCCGTATTGATTCGTTATTTTCCGTTAGGCGAGCCCTGAGTTTCACCGTTCTAGCGGTCAGTTTTCTCTTTGCGACGGCGACTTCGCAGGCCCAGATCCGCCCGTATGGGGCTAGTTACAATGGCGGCATTTCAGTGCCGGTGAGCACTTCAGTCTGGCAGTCGATCCGGGTCATGATCGCGGTACCCGACAGCGCAGGCAGTCGAGCATCGGGCGGTGCTAATGTTCGAGTTTTCGACGGTCGAACTGAGTTGCTATATGAAACATCGGTTTCCGCCTTGCCGGGAGGGTTTATACATACGTTCGAGATCGACCCGTTCGAGCTGCCGATCACTCCGGATCCCGTTACCGGACGAGTCGATCTGCGAATCAAGGTCGATCTTTTTCTTCGTAGCGCCGTTTTCGATTCTGACCAGATCGAGTTTCCGACATCGTTCGAACTGGTCGACAATCAGACCTCCAAAGCGATACTAATAGGGTTACTGCTTCCGGCCGTACAGAAGGTTCGCTAGAGGAGGTTCGAGCTTTGCGAACCGCAACATCGCCAACTCCTTGACAGTTCGAGACCGGGTTTTTATCATCGAATTTCGCATGGGGATGTAGCTCAGCTGGGAGAGCGCGGCGTTCGCAATGCCGAGGTCAGGGGTTCGATCCCCCTCATCTCCACCAGATTTTCATTGATTCCAAAGGACTTAGCGGAATCACTATTTTCGAGGTCGTTCAGAGTGGTAGGGATTTTGGCAGGATTCCCTAAGTTTTCCAAGCTCTGGATGGCCCTTTTTTGTATTTCCGTCCCTCGTTTATAGCGATGAACGGTCCGCAATCCGGAGTGCCCGAGAAGGTCAGCGATCGTTTTATCGTCCCAACCGTTCTCGTGTAAACGGGTGCCGAATGTCCGTCGAAGATCCCTGATCGTTAGTCTCGGGATCCTCGCTCTTTTGCAGGCACCGATAATTGAATTGCGTATCTGCTTCATCGGCTGCTCGCCCTTGCCATCACCGCGATAGGTCGGAAAGAAAAATTCGGAATCGTTGTCCAGCCGCTTGAGAAGTATTTCCCGGAGCCTTGGGAGTATCGGTATCCAAACGTTCCTCTGAGTTTTGCCTTGGAGAAGATGGATCTTATCCTCCGCAAAATCAACTTCGTCCTTTCTCAGTTCCAGGATGTCTTTATTACGAAGGCCTGTGTAGATCACGACCGTCGCGATATCGCGCTGGAGCCTGAAGGCAAAACAACCTAAGAAGCGGTCCTCGTGTTCGATTCTTAGGATCTGATCCTGAGTGTTATCAAACTTCGGAAGATCGATCCGGCTGCACGGATTGTAAAAACAGAGATCGTTACGAACGGCCAAAGTATACAACCGTGAAATGATCGACATTTCTCGGTGGATTGTCGAAGGCTTTCGAGGATGGCCATGCTGTGTCGGCGTTGCCATTCTCATTGCCTTGAACTGCTCAAGCTGAACGGCCTTGATCTCATCGATCGGCATATCGCCAAATATTGGCGAAGCCGCTTTTAAGATCACGATCGCTTTTTCGAGAGCTTGAGGCGAGTTGTTCGCTTTCACGTAGGGTAGATAAACCTCCTCGGCGAATGTTTTGAAACTCACGATCTGTTTTTCTTCCTGCTTGGGTAAATGCTCGGAAAAGTAGAGATCATGCTTCCATTTGGTTTCTAGTTTGTCGGCTTCTACATGCGTCGTTCCCGCGGGAAGGCGTTTTTTATACGTCTCGCCCTGGTGATCGAACTGTATGAAGAGTCGACCCGTCTTTTTGTCTGTCAAAATGGACATAACTGGTTTTTGTCTCCTGTTATGCCCGGTACGTTGCGTGTCAGAGATTCTAACCCAAGATGCCGGAAAACTCCGACTTGCCACGGACCGGAAAGGATAATTCTGTCTTTTTCTTCGAGATAGTTTTCGTGCGAAGCGATGGATCGGAGGTTGTAAGGTGCTCAATAACCTTTTCCGGATCCCATCGTTTTCGGTTGCCGACCGGAATGTATGGTACAGCGTGGTCGCGTACTGTTTTGCGGAAGGTTTTTAGCGAGCATTTAAGGTATCTCGCCATTTCTTCTGTTGTGAGGGGTGATTCTGGTTTGGCGATCAAGTACTTCTCCGTCATTTTGCCACGGTCCGGCATTACGCGAACGCGAAAATCCTCTGGCTCCTCGAAGGTGTCGCCACCCATTTTCGTCCTTTCGGCGCAGACATGTCGGCACCGAGTGTGAAAAAAGAACGGATCCGCGCAGAGCTGCTTCACAAACAGTTAACTCCGGCTGTTCGACACACCGCGACTATCGAGCGCATATCGTCGAGATCGTGGCCGGCGTTCAGGACGGATTCGCCGCCGACTATAACGAGGTCGATGCAGGGTCGCGGATAGCCTTGACTTCATCGACCGTCACTAATTTCTTCAAACAACACCTCGATCAAATAAACCTTCTACTACCCCATGTTCGTAAAATCTGCTCCCCTTATTCGCCCTGCCTTCAGCTTATTTTTTGCTTAAGCACATGGCTTCGGGCTAACCTTCGTCGCAACGATTGTGCCATACGTCACAGCTGATTATTTGGTTTGATCATGGTGCGAAAACTCTTAAGATTGTAGAGAGAAATTGCGGTCTAAAGACTCTCAGCAGCGCCGATAGAGTCGATCTGAGAATTTTCGGAATTCTTTTTGTACAACCTCGCTGGTCTATATTTGCACCAGTTTCTGGTCTATTTTTGTTCCACTGCACAGGATGATCTATATGATATGGACTCTGAGGGCATGGGATTTGTTGTCTCGAACTTCTTTGGTGGTTTGGGGAAGGGTGGTCGTCTTTTTGAGATCTCGATCGGGTTCAACGTGTGCTCCGATATAGGAGCGCCCTCTTACGATCTGACAACAAAAGTAGGTCCTCATTCGGGTCTGACCGCATGTACGGCAGCAGTGGTTTTCTCGATGCGTTCCTTCAACAGTTTGATCTTCGTGGTGACGTACAGTTCGTTCGCTAAATCTTCATCGAAATCGATGTTGTGAAAAGTGAAGCAACGAGCAAGATCGTTTGCCGAATGCTCGAGCAGTTTGGCCATGACGGTATCGGCGACCAGACCGCAGTTGGTGCGTTCAAGATCGTTCGGCGATGCGTACTCAAGCAGCTTCGAAAAGGTCAGATCAAGCGAAGAAACCGCGATGTTCAGCATACAGTAAACCTCACGCAAGATCGTGGTCGATTGTTGCCTGTCTTCGTCGCTAGTTTCAAGCTTCTCTTCGATAGTTCCGACACGCTCGTCCAGCTCATTAAACCGATCAAGAATTGACTCTAAAGCGAACCGCGATTCGCTCTCGCTCCTAATCAGCCCATCGACCTTACTTTCGAGCTTTCCCGGGCCTAGATTGACCTTGTCGTTCGACAGCGCCGCATGGATCAGCTTCTGCGCGATAACGGATCGTTTCTCGCCAGACAGCTTGGCAAGATCTTCGATCTTTTTCTCGTCCGATTCGAGCAATCTCAGATACAAGGACCCGCCGCATTTTTCGTACTCGATCTCGTCCAATTTGCCCATAAAAACATCCGCTTCGCGCCTTCTCATATTTTGCTCTCCTCGCGGTGACACAATCTCGAAATGGTCAGAAACAAGTATCGCGAAACCTAGCAAAATGCATACCGAAAACGGAGTGACAATAGTAGACACCGGCTTGTAATCAAAGTTACACGCCGGAACTCTTTTAATTACATTACTTAACCTTCTGACGGGAGTAAGATTTTGGTCTATCCTGTCGTACAGCTTGATCGTAATTTTGGACATTTTAGAAATCAGTGAAAAAACACCGATGTCAACCTCCTGATAGCCGCTTATTTTTTTGGCTTTTCACACCACCTTTTTCGGGAATGAACGTATGCTTTTTGACCTCCGCAACGACGCTCAGTTCTGCGTGCATGGTGAGAGCCGAAATGGGCCAGAGAACCTTCTAAATAGTCTCATTTGTTTTGAGCAAATAAGCTATAGAAGCACCGCGGAATTGGCAGCTACCATGCTGAGGTCGTCCATTTTCAATACGGGGCTGCCACCAAAGCATGGCCTTCATCTTTGGCCGATTTTACATCTCAACACAGCGGATAGATGCGTCTGGATTTTATGGGAATAGCCGTCGCGAACGAGCGGAGTCGGGCTGCGAGGAACGAGCGCCCGCGTAGCGAGAGAGCAGGAGCGGACGGCGTACGATAATGATCTTTTTATGTCCGCAGGCGTCTTTTGCCGGAGGATATAAAAAGAGTTATCGGACGACGGTCGCGACGTTCGCGAAGGCATCCGAAGCGAACTGACGGCGGGGCACGGCGTCGCGAGTAGTCAGTCGATCAACCAACTCGATTCCGGGCCGCACGTAGCAAAGTCACTTTGTTATTGAAAACAATTTCTCGAACAACTCCGCCGGCCGCTCACCGTCGCCATAATCAGTGGCTTCACCCGTTACGATTTCGTCTCGAAGGTCCAGACCGTCTGAGAATTCGCTGTCGCAAATCTCGCCAATTACGGCCTTCAGGTGTCGAGTCGTATTTGCATTACGGCCTGGCCGAGGAAGGTGACACAAGCTCCTTCTACGTCTCCGTCGCTCCTTCGGAAGCGACTAAAGATAAATTGCAGTGCCGCGCTTTCGCAGTGGCTTGGAGTCTGTGACGTGGACACGGGTGTCCGAACAGATACAAACAGTAACCAGTTTTTGCAATGATGGTGTCCTTTCACTCCTTTTGGAAGGCTAAATGACGAGCCGGAGGCGAGGCTTCCCCTAACTCGGTCGGTGTCCGATATTCAAGCGACGAATGCAGGAGCGTCGTGTTGTAGAACTTTCACCAGTTTTCGAGTTGCTCTCGTGGGCGCGGCCTGTAGTTTACGGCGAAGCAAAAATTCCTGGATTGGAACCGTTAAAAGGCTGTTTACTTTTTTGCCCGTGTTCTGGTAGTCTTCTTAATATTCTCAGAACCGAT
>JAUCQE010000520.1 GCA_030372865.1 Pyrinomonadaceae bacterium | reverse complement strand
GCGTCAGATGTGTATAAGAGACAGGTGTCGTTGACCGTGGTCGGCGAGTCGGCTGCCGGCAAGGGCTGGGAAGGGACGCTCGCTCCGGGCGAGGCGGTACGGATAATGACCGGTGCACGCCTGCCGGCCGGTGCTGACGCGGTCCAGAAGATCGAGCTAACGGGCAGTCCTCATGCTGAAGAAGGCAGCTGGGAAACCGGCCCCGCGGTCACAATACTCGAACCGACAAAGCCTGGCAGGTTCATCGTTTACAAAGGCTCCGAGATAAAGCAGGGCGAGACCGTCATCAAGGCCGGGGCCGTTATCACTTCCCGCAGCATCGCTCCGCTTGCCGCATTTGGATTTAGATCCGTCACAGTCTCGCGGCAGCCGCGGGTCGCGATCATGGCGACGGGTTCCGAGATCGTCGATATCAGCGAAACGCCCGCCGCTGACCAGATCCGCAATTCCAATTCGCCGATGCTGAAGGCTCTCGCCGAAGACGCAGGCGCCGTCGCCGAAATAAAGCCGAATGCCGGCGACGATCTAGACGCACTTACGGAAAGCATTCAAAAGGCGGCTGCCTCCGCAAATATTTTGGTCATTACCGGCGGCGTGTCGGTCGGCAAATACGACCTGACCAAAGTCGCGCTCGCACGGCTCGGGGCTGAGTTCTTTTTCGAACGCCTCCGGCTCAAACCCGGCAAGCCGACCGTCTTTGCCCGGCTCGGTGAAACGCTGGTTTTCGGGCTTCCGGGGAATCCGGTTTCGGCGGCGGTCACGTTCTATCTCTTTGTCCGTCGGGCGATCTTGCTGATGCAGAACGCACGCGAGATCTCGCTGCGAACCGGTACGGCGATCCTCACCGGCGACGTCAAAGGGACGAAAGAACGCGAATCGTACCTTCCGGCAAAGCTCTCGACCGATCGCAATGGCCGCCTCATCGCCAAGCCGATAAAATGGCACGGTTCGTCGGATTTCGTCGGTTTCTCGTCCGCAGAGGCACTGATTCGCGTTCCTGAAAACAGCCGGTTCGAAGCCGGCGACACTGCCGAAATACTGTTCCTGCCCTGAATCTTTATGAGCGATCTGTCACATTACGATTCCGAAGGCCGCATAAAAATGGTCGATGTATCCGACAAGGCCGAGACGAAACGAACCGCCGCCGCGTCCGCCTTTGTCCGCCTTTCGCCCGAAACGCTCGCGGTGCTCCGCAGCCGCAGCAATCCGAAGGGCGACCCGCTCGAGATCGCCCGCATCGCCGGCATAATGGCCGCAAAAAAGACCTCAGAGCTTATCCCGCTTTGCCATCAGATCGCACTTTCAAAGGTCAATATCGACGCCGAGATCACGGATTCCGGCATCCGTTTGGCCTCCGAAGCCATCACAACATCACAGACCGGCGTCGAGATGGAAGCTCTCACGGCCGTTACGGTCGCCGCCCTGACCATCTACGACATGTGCAAGGCCGTTCAGCGTGATATCGAGATCACCGACGTCCGGCTCGAATCGAAGACGGGCGGCAAACAGGATTACCGCCGCGGTTGAGAAGCAGAAAATGCTTCGCCCGGGCCGAACTTTCAGGTAAACTGTTTCGTAAAGCAAAGGACAAAGGGGAATTAAGATTATGCAGTATCGAGTAGCAAAAGAAGCAGAACCGCAATTCACGCTTTTATTGGTCGCCACGCTCCTCAGCATCGGGCTTTGGATCGCGTCGTGGTTCATTCCGCTCGTTTCCTATGTTTTCTACCCCCTGCAGATATTTGCGACCTTCATCCACGAGGGCGGCCACGTGCTTGCTACGGTCTTGACCGGCAATTCCGTCCAGAGCCTGACCGTCTCGCCTGATGGCAGCGGTGCGGTTTATTCGCAGGGCTCGGGCTGGCTGTCGCAGCTTCTTATCTCTAGCTCCGGCTACCTCGGCACCACGGCGTTCGGCGCCGCGATGCTCGCATGGATGCGGTTCGGCTGGCCGTCGCGGCTCGCTCTGCACATCTGTGCCGGTATTATTGTCGTGCTGACCGTCGCTTTCGGCGTCGTTGCCCCGGTCTTTAACCTTTTCTCTACCGTAACGCTCGGCGGTATGGTCTTCACGGTGTTCTCCGGCGCGTTTCTCGCGGCCGTGCTCGTCGCTGTCGCACGCTATGCCGAGATCAAGTGGGTAAATTTCGCCGTCGCGTTCATCGCCGTGCAGGTCCTGCTCAACGCGATCTTTAGCCTGGTCGATCTGTTCTTTATCGCGACGCTGACGTCCGCCCATTCCGATGCGGCGAACATGGCAGCCGCGACCGGCATTCCCGGCCCTGTCTGGGCTTTGATATGGATCGCGGTTTCCGTGGTCATGATCTCCGTCGGGCTTCGCGTCTACGCGGTCAATAAGAACCGTGCGAGCACCGACAACCTTTTTAGCAACGATCTATGAAGACCATCCTTTTCCTCGCTGCCGTTTTGCTCGTAACCGGCATGATATCGGCACAGGTCAAGACTCCTGAAAAACCGCCTGTAAAGGTCCCGTTCGCGGAATCCTTGCAGGCGGTCGTTGTCGTTACCGACAACTGGACCGCTACAAGGGGCACCGCACAGCTTTTTGAGCGCACCGGGCCGAACACAAAATGGACGTCGGCGGGCGACGCGTTCCCCGTCGTCGTCGGACGCACCGGGCTCGCTTGGGCACAGGATTCCGCTCCTGAACGTGCGGCCGAATTCAAGAGAGAAGGCGACGGCAAATCTCCGGCGGGAATGTTCCCGCTGACGTACGTCTTCGGCACCGCCGCAAAGCCGGAACAGCT
>JAUCQE010000519.1 GCA_030372865.1 Pyrinomonadaceae bacterium | reverse complement strand
CCGTACATCCTCGCCTCGTTCCCGGAAATGAAAACCTATATCGTCGCATACGGCGACATGCCCAGCCTCCAAAGAGCATCAGCCCGCTCAATGCTCGGCCTGCAGGACGTGACCGGCAAACTCCCGATCTCGCTCCCCGGATTGCACCCAAGGGGAACGGGAATACAAATTCGCAAATGACTGGAGGGCAAGCATCCCTGCTTGCCCGTGCTTTTCATTCAGACGCTTATAAAGACTCGTGACCAATTTACGGCTCCTATGACCGATTTCAACTTCAAGCCGAAACAGGGCCGCCAAGACTTCGGCTGGTACAATTTGAATGGGTTGCCGCACTTCGACGGACCTGAGCAACCTCAGTTCGTCACGTTCCGGTTGTTCGACTCCTTGCCGGCACAGGTCGTTGAAAAACTTCGAACGTCCACAAAGAGTGACGCAGCGTTCCGTAAACGCATCGAGAGATACCTGGATTCGGGCTTCGGCGAATGCTGGCTTCGTGATGGAAAGATCGCCGGCATCGTTCGCGACGCATTAAAGTACAACGACCGTAAAACATACGACCTGATCGCATGGGTTCTGATGCCGAATCATGTGCACGTTGTGCTCCAGCCACGCCCGGCTATGCATCTCCCGGACATAGTGCACTCGATCAAGTCGTTCTCCGCCCAAATGGCAAACCGTGCACTCGGACGCACGGGCCAATTTTGGCAGCACGAATCGTTCGATAGATATATCCGAGATCGGAGGCACTTAGCCGCCGCGATTCGATGTACTGAAATGAATCCGGTAAAAGCGGGACTTTGTAAAGATCCGGAGGAATGGACATTCAGCAGTGCCTTCGAAAGGCAGAAAGAAATGAATGGCAAGCAGGGATGCTTGCCCTCCAGTCAATGATGACACCGACCTGGCAAATTGAAGATTTCCTTACCGTCCGCGATGGCCGTTTGTTCATCGACGGCCACGATGCGGTCGAGCTGGCACGTGAGCACGGCACGCCGCTTTTCGTTTACAGCGAGCCGCGCATTCGCCACAACATCGCCCGTTTGAAAAAAGCGGGCGAGTATATCGGCTGTCCGCTCAAGCTTTGCTACGCCGGCAAGGCCATGTCCACGATGGGCATTCTGACGGCCGTCAAAGACGCCGGCAGCGATGTCGAGGTCAACTCCGGCGGCGAACTCTGGAAAGCACTTCAGGCCGGTTTCCGCGGCGACCAGATCAATTTCAACGGCCTGAGCAAAGAGGCGTGGGAGCTTGAGATGGCGATCGAGAACGAGATCTACGCTATCCAGGTCGATTCCCTTTACGAGCTTTCGCTTATCGAGGAGACCGCCGAAAAGCTCGGCAAAAAGGCCAACGTCAGCCTCCGCCTTGTCCCCGAGATCGAGTCGGCAACGCACTCCGGTTTGCAGACCGCCCTGCTCACGTCAAAGTTCGGCATGATGCCCGACGAGGCCTACGCGGCGTTTGCAAAACACAAGGATTCGCCGCATCTCAACATGGCGGGCATCCACCTGCACATCGGCTCGCAAAACCCTTCGACCGACGTCTATCGCCAGGCATTTGAAGAGATGTTCGCCGCCCTCCTGCGCATCCACCGCGAGACCGGCGTCCGCCTGCAGCATATAAATCTCGGCGGCGGCTTTCCGGTCAATTATCTCCGCGACCGGGCCCACGCGGGCGATTTTCCCCGCGAACAGCTTGAGATGTTCTCGGCCGATTTCGAACCTGCCGAGGCTCTCCGCGACGCGTGGTCAGCCGTCCGCGAAATGGCAGAAAAAGAAAATGCCCTCGATCTTCTCGAAGGCATCACGCTTCTCCTCGAACCCGGCCGGTCTATTATCGGCGACGCCGCCGTCTGCCTGACGACCGTCCGCAACGCCAAACAGCGGCCGGTTACGAATGGACAACGGACAATGGACAATGGACAATCCGAAGAATTGTCCACTGTTCACTATCCATTATCCACTGACACTTGGCTGCTTACCGATGCCGGCTTCAACATCCTGCTCTCGATGGAAACCTACAAATGGTATTACCATCTGATATCAGCCGAGCGGGCTGGTGAAGAGCATTCGACGCCCTACAAAATCGCCGGCCCGCTCTGCGATGGCGGCGATGTCTACTTCGATGTCGAAGGCCACGGCCGTCTTCCCGACCATCGCCTGCTGCCCGCGGATGTCAGGCCCGGTGAGATCCTCGCACTACTGAATTGCGGGGCCTACTCGCTTGCCCAGGCGTCACAGTACAACGGCCGCTTCCTCCCGCCCGTCGTC
>JAUCQE010000518.1 GCA_030372865.1 Pyrinomonadaceae bacterium | reverse complement strand
CTCGGAGATGTGTATAAGAGACAGATCGACGGCGTGCCCCAATCGACCACGCGGAACATCACTCGCGACCTCGCGACGATCGACCCGGCGGCGATCGAGCGGATCGAGGTCGTCCGCGGCACGACGTCCATCTACGGCGAGGGAGCAACGGGCGGCATCATCAGCATTTCGACGAAACGGCCGGCCGAGGGCG
The DNA here is from genome assembly GCA_030372865.1 of Pyrinomonadaceae bacterium. Taxonomy (GTDB): domain Bacteria; phylum Acidobacteriota; class Blastocatellia; order Pyrinomonadales; family Pyrinomonadaceae; genus OLB17. The sequence goes on along the minus strand of JAUCQE010000518.1, from coordinate 2,228 downwards.
GCTTGAGGTTCAACACCGATATCGGCGGCAGCACGTCGCTGAGCCACCCTTCGGACAGCTTTGGCGGCTTTGTCCGGCAGACCGTTACCGGAAAGCGCGGCAAATGGGATTTTCTCGTTAATGGTGCGTTCGACCGCACCGGCGGCCTCTTCGACGCCGAAGGCGACCGCCTTGCACCCGACCCACATGGACAGGGCGGCCTTGCGGACACGAATTCCTACAACGTGCTCGGAAAGATCGGCTTTGACATCACGCGGCGTCAACGGCTGCAGTTCACGGCAAACCGATACTACAGCGTTCAGGACACGGAGTATGCGAGCGACCCGATCGTTGACACGCTGCCCGCGCTAAGTGCGAAATCGCGTGCCCGCCGCGGCCTCGTGATGGACGAGGACCAGGACACCGGAAATTCGCTTTTCAATCTCGACTATTCGAACGACGACATTTTCGGCAGCCGTCTGCAGGGTCAGATCTATCACCGGGATTATTTTGCGAGATTCTTCCCGTTCGACGGCCGGGCGTTCCCGATCTTTGGGCGCACGATCTTTCAGTCGCGGCTCGAGCAAAAGAAGACGGGCGGGCGGCTCGCATTGGAAACCGCTTTGCCGAAATGGACGGGCCTGACGGCGGTTTACGGCGTTGACCATGTTAACGAGCGCACGTCGCAGCCGGTCGGCATCATGGACCCGGCGGCGTTCGATGCGAGCGGAGGGCTCGAATTCAGAAAGGTTCGCGACAGCCTGTTCGTGCCGTTGATCGACCAGCGGAATACGGGGATCTTCGCTCAGTTCGAGTGGAAGCGGCTGAAAAAGCTGGTGCTTCGCGGCGGCATTCGCCATGAGCGGATAAACGTGAAGATCGACGATTTCACGACCATCGCAGGGAATTTTATCCGCGGCGGAAAGCTTGATTACGCCGACACTCTGTTCAATGCCGGGGCCGTCTATTACGCGTCGGATGTCGTCAGCTTTTTCGGCAACTTCGGCCAGGGCTTTACGGTTCCCGACATCGGGCTTGTGCTTCGCGGCTCACCGGCGGGAGCGACGATCAATTCCCTGCCGTTCGCTGCCCAAAAGGTCGATACCTACGAGACGGGAATCCGGCTCGGCTGGAACCGGGCACAGGCGTCGTTCGCGGCGTTCTACAACACGTCGGACCTCGGCTCGAGCTCTGGCGGCTTTAACCAGCCGGTTATCAGAGCACCGGAAAAGGTCTACGGAGCGGAGGCTGTGCTCGACACGCAGCCGACAGACCGTCTAAGGCTCGGCGGCACGTTCACCTGGCTCGAGGGCGAAAGCGACCCGAACCTCGACGGCATATACACGTATCTGAACAGCTACCGAATACCGCCGATGAAGATGACCGCGTACGCGGAGCACGACACGCTATCGAACTGGTTCAACCGGCTGCAGCTTACCTATTCGGGCGAAAGGAACCGGTTCGGTTCGAGCACCGGTTTCGGGTTAAGGCCGGTCGAGGATTACGCGACCGTGGACTATCTCTCGACGGTGCGGCTGCCGCGCGGCACGCTGCGGTTCGGAGTAGAGAACCTCTTGAACCGGCAGTATTTCACTCGCGAATCGCAGCTGCTGAGTACGGGCTTCAACAACAGCTACACACCGGCACAGGGTGCGACGCTTTCGTTCGGCTACTCGATCGGCTACTGAGAGATGACGATACGAAAGGCTATCCTCACGGCGCACCTTTATCTGGGCCTGGCAAGCGGGCTGCTGTTTTCGGCCACAGGGCTGACGGGCAGCCTCCTCGTCTTCAGCGAAGAGCTTGACCACTGGGCAAACCCGACGTTGCTGACAGTCGTACCGGGCACTGCCCCGGCCGACCTTAGCGCGATCGAAGCCTCGGTATCGGAACGCTTTCCCAACGAAGCCGTGTATCGCATACGCATGCCGCGGAGCGATGAGGAGACGATCGAATTCTGGATGGGCCGCGCTGGCGACCTTCGGGTTTATGCCGACCCTTACACCGGAAACATCCTTGGCTCTCGGCGTTTTTCCGAAACTTGGCGCGGCCTGCTGTTCGGCTTTCACACCGAGCTTTTCAGCGGCGAAAGAGGCAAGACAGTACTTGGCATCGGCGGGTTCGTACTGATCGCCATCGGACTAACAGGCATCGTCCTGTGGTGGCGGGGCCGGCGGAATCTGCTGCGCGGGCTGCGCGTCAACGTCCGGAACGGATGGCGGCGGGCTAATTTTGACCTGCATAATACC
>JAUCQE010000517.1 GCA_030372865.1 Pyrinomonadaceae bacterium | reverse complement strand
AAAGGCCTCGCCTGGGGCTTTATGCCGAAAGAGCACCACGTCGCGGGCCACGAGCGAATGGCAAAGCTTTCCGAACTAAACGGCAACAGCGACCCGAATCGCTATGCCGATCTTAAGTTCGACAAGGAACTGACCTTTGACAAGATCACCGATGTTTACCACGCCGGCGTCGCCCACGACGAAGATCAGCCCGTCCACCTGCACGTGCTCGATACGGAGATCTGTGCAACTCGCTGTGCCGAGGAGTACGGCAACCCGTGCCAGCGTTTCTGCCCGGCGGCGGTGTATGAAATGGAAGAGAACGCATCGACCGGCCGCAGGGAACTGAAGATCAACTTCTCGAACTGCGTACATTGCAAGACCTGCGACATTGCCGACCCGTACCAGATAATCAACTGGGTCACGCCCGAAGGCGGCGGCGGACCGAATTATAAAGGTATGTAGGTCAGGAACTTACGCTCTTCAGAATGCCGGCAGCCCGATTGGGCAGCCGGCATTCTTCAATATTATGCTCGTTTTGGAGCGCTGGTTGCCAAATACATGGGCGAGGGCAATGGATCGTAACGATTCAATGCACATCGAACAAGGAGTAAGAACAATGGGTATCTACAATAAAGACGAAGTTAAGGGCAAAATCGAACAAGGGAAAGGTTGGGTCAAGGACAAGGCCGGTGAAATTACCGGAAACCGCGACCTCGAGGCCGAGGGTGAAGCCGACCGAGTGGCAGGCGAAACCCGCGAAGGCTGGGGCAAGGTCAAACGCGGCGTTTCGGAGACGCTTGATGACATCTCCGACCGCATCAACAGCTAATACTCTACTTAGGGCCGCTTCGATGCGGCCCATTTTTTTAACGCCAAACACAAAAAACCGCCACGGCGGGCGGTTTCCTGCAAAAATTGAATACCGGTTAGTTTGCCGAACCGTCCTCGTTCTGGTCCGTGAACTCAAAGTTGACCTTGTGTTCCTTGAGCTCGCGCATAGCGACACGCGTCGCTTTGTGTTTGCGGGTATCGATCTCGGTCCGCGAGATAGCACCGCGCTGGAGCTGCTTGCTACGCTGGGCAGCAAGGATGATCATGCGGTACTTCGAATCGATTGCCGGCGGATCGACGTGTTCGTTCGTTTCAGTGATCTCTTCTGCCAACTCTTCTTGTTTTTTTGCCATAGGATTCGGTCATTCTCCGACAATTTGGTGCTTCGCCTGTGCGAAACTATCTAGGATAGCCTGAACCGCCTCGGTTTGTCTATCCCGGCGGTGCCGCTCGGCACAGATCACAGACGTAAGCATACGCGACGCGACCGGCAGATGCTCGTTGATTATCACGTATTTGAACCGCTGATACTGCATCACTTCGTCGAAAGAATTCTTTAGCCGAAGAGCGAGGTCGGCGGCGTCTTCCGTGTTCCTTGCAGTAAGCCTCGCACGCAGGACATCGAACGACGGCGGCAGGATAAAGATGCTCACGGCGTCCGGCATCTGTTCCATCACCGAGATCGCTCCCTGCACGTCGATCTCGAGTATCACATCGCGGCCGGTCGACAGAATATGTTCCGTTATCAACCGCGAGGTGCCGTACATGTTGCCATGCACCTCGGCATATTCGAGAAACTCGCCGGCATCGATCCGTTCGCGAAACTCGTCCATCGACACGAAGTGGTAATCGCGGCCGTTCTCTTCGCCGAACCTCGGCTGCCGGGTCGTGAACGACACCGAGTAGCCGACGTTATCGACCGAGTTCATTATTTCGCGGATGAGCGTGCCCTTTCCGCCGCCTGAGGGGGAACTGATTATGATGAGATTGCCCTTCATACTCAATTACTCAATGTTCTGTATCTGTTCCCTAATCTTCTCTATCTCGCTCTTTATCTGCAGAGCGTTCTCCTTTACGACCATGTTGTTCGTCTTTGACGTGATCGTATTCGCTTCGCGGTTAAGTTCCTGGGTCAGGAAGTCGAGCCGTTTGCCGACCTCTTTTTCCTCGCCCATTATTGTCCGGAAATGATCGATGTGCGTTTTTAGACGGGCGATCTCTTCCGAAATGTCCGAGCGGTCTGAAAGATACGCGACCTCCTGAGCAAGCCGTCCCTGGTCGATCTCGATCTGCGACTCGCTCTTCGACAGCATCTCGCCGATACGTTTTGTCAGGCGAAGGCGGTATTCCTCGACCACCTTTGCCGATTCGCTTTCGATCGCCGGCAGGCGGTTCTCTATCTCGTTGAGGCGTCCGTTCAATTCCGCCGCCAGCATCTCGCCCTCGCTCGCACGCATCTTCTGCAGGTCCTCGATAGCCGCCGTCAACGCCTGCTCCACTGCCGCCGCAAAGTCCTCGCCAAGCTCTTCCTTCTTTGAAACAAGTACGTTCGGCAGCCTCGCGACGACGTTCAGGTCCGGTTCGCCCGCCAGGCCGAACTCGCCCTGCATCTGCTTCATCGCCGCGAGGAAGCCTTCGATCATGGGCCGGTTAAGGTCATACGTGACCTCTTCCGTCCGGTCGTACTGCACGTTTACATCGACGCGTCCGCGATGAACGCTGGCCGTGATAAGCCGTTTCACGTTCGCCTCAAGCTGCTGCAGGTCGCTGCCCAGCCGCAGGTTGATGTCGAGAAAGCGGTTGTTGACGGTCTTCAGCTCGACGGAGATAGAGTACCGATCGTCGGAAAATGATCCTCGGCCGAAGCCTGTCATCGATTTCATAATTTCGTTAACGGAGAGCGAAAAACTACATTATGCAGTATTAAAGCTGTCTCTTATACACATCTGACGCTGCCGACGAGTTCCGAACGGTGTAGATCTCGG
>JAUCQE010000516.1 GCA_030372865.1 Pyrinomonadaceae bacterium | reverse complement strand
CTCGTGGGCTCGGAGATCTGTATAAGAGACAGAGCCACTGCAGCAGTACGGGTTTAAGGGAAAACTCTACAACCTCAAAGGCGGCATCACGGCGTGGTCGAACGAGGTCGATCCGAAGATCCCGAAGTATTAGGCGGCTAACTTATCTCCGGCGACATCCGGACGATCTTCATACCGTCTTCGATCTTCGCTCGGCAAGCGATAAGGGCTTTTTCCTTATTACCGGCCTTGACCCAGACCTGACAGTTTAGGCAGTCTCCGTTCCAGCAAAGGTCCGCATTCGAGATCTTTTCAATGTCGAGATATTGAAGACAACGGAGAATAGGATTATTCTCGGGAACCTGAACCTTCGCGCCGCAAATTTCGACGTCTATAAGGCGTTCGAAAGGTTCGAGAATATCGGCCATGCTTTCGGCATTGTCTTTCATAATTTGCTGGTGAGGTCTCATTTTTGACTTATCGGTAAGTTCGGTTCACTATGGTATCTAAAAGGGGTTTGCAATAACAATGTCATTGGTGATTTACGTCAAGCCGGATTGCCCTTACTGCCAAAGGGCCCGAGAACACTACAACAGCAACGGGATCGAGTTCGAGGAATACGATGCTCAGAACGACCTCGAGCGACAGCGGGAAATGCTCGATCTTTCCGGCGGCGACCTGACCGTCCCGTGCATCGTCAAAGACGGAGAATACATCATGTCCGGGTGGGGCGACCCGCCTAAGGGCTGAACGATCGTTCCAAGGTAGCCGGCAGTTTGCCGGCTTTAGAGCAAAAAGGGGCAGGCGGTTCGCCGAATACGGCGGACGGAAAGACAGATAAGCGGGTTCAAGGTCTCAGGGATCCGGCGGGCGAGTCCCGGCCGAGCGTCCCATGATCGATATGATCGGTTCGCAGATCAACCAATACAAGATACAGGAAAAGATCGGCTCAGGCGGCCAGGGAACCGTTTACAAGGCTCTTGACACCAAGCTTAACCGTACCGCTGTCGTTAAGGTCCTGCCTCCGGAACTTACGGCCCGAACCGCGAATTTCAAACGCTTCGAACGCGAAGCCCAGCTTTGCTCCCAGCTCGATCACCCGAATATCTGCACGATCTACGACTTCCACGAGGCGAACGGCGTCTATTACATCGCGATGCAGTACATCGACGGAAAGAACGTCCGTCAGCTGGTCGCCGGCAGGCCGCTCGAATTAAAGAGCGCGTTGTCTATCGCGATCCAGGTTACTGACGCCCTCGCGTACGCCCATTCCAAGAACATCATCCACCGCGACATCAAGGCCGGCAACATAATGGTCACCGAATCCGGTCAGGCAAAGATCCTGGATTTCGGCCTTGCGAAGCTGTTAGAGGATGAACACGCGGATTCACACAAGGGACACGATAAGACCGAGATAACCGAACTAGGCATTCCCTACGGCACCGCGACATACGCCGCCCCTGAACAGGCTCGAGGCGAACGCGCCGATGCCCGCTCCGATATCTTCTCGACGGGCGTACTGCTTTACGAGATGCTGACCGGTATCTGGGCGTTTCAGGGTAAGACCGTCATTGACGTCCGCCATCAGGTACTCTACGGCACGCCTAAACCGCTCGCTGAAATGCGTCGCGAGCCTGTGCCCGCCCAGCTTCAAGCGATCGTCGATAAGGCACTCGCAAAAAATCCAAAAGAGCGATACCAAAAGATCTCGCAGATGCGCGATGACCTGCGCGCGGTTCTAGCCGAGGTATCCGGTTTCCCTGTTGGTTCAGACATTTATCGCCCGAGCCACGCGGAGTCCGGTGTTCTGCGGCGGGCACTTAACTGGTTCACCGGAAAATCGACGCCTGAGAACTCCGTCGGCCGCTCGATCACGCTTTCGAATCCGCCGTCGTTCATGCCCGAATCGAGCCTGACGGCGACGTCGACGGGCAGCGAGAAGAAGAGCGTCGCGATCCTTCCTTTTAAGAATCTCGGCAACGATCCGGACTCGAACTTTTACGAGTTCGCTCTCGCGGACGCCGTCATTACCGAACTCGCGCAGCTTCGTTCGCTGATAGTGCGGCCGAGTTCCGTGATCGCGAAATTTCAAGGCAAAGAGTACGACGCACGCGAGGCTGGTGCCGAACTTAAAGTCCATGCCGTGCTCAGTGCGGGGTTCTTGAAGGGCCGCGACCGGCTAAGGGTGACGGCGCAGCTTATCGACGTTATATCCGGCGAGATACTCTGGAGCGACCGCATCGACGCTGAGGGCAATGACATTCTGACTCTTCAGGACGGCATCGCTCAACGCATCCTCGAAGGCCTTCGACTTGAGCTTTCCGACAACGAGCAGGAACGGCTCGGCCGTCGAATGACCGATAACCACGATGCCTGGGAAGAATATCTCCGCGGCCGCGATAACTTCGGTCGTTTCATTTTCCGGACGCTTGCCCCTGAAGATTGCGAGGCAGCTATCCAGAATTTCAAACGTGCGGTAGAACTCGACCCGCACTTCGCCCTTGCGTATAGCGGCTTAGGCGCCTGTTACGCGAACCGCGTGTTCAAGGCGATGGGCGATGCTGAGGATTACACGCACGCTGAGGCCGCGTTCAGTAAAGCGTTTTTCTACGACCCCAACGTCGTCGAGGCACGCGTTCTGATGGTAATGATCTACATGGCCCGCGGCGAAAAGAAAAAGGCGCGTGCCGAGATCGATCTGCTGCATAGGCAGTTCCCGAACGACGCTCCTCTCTATTTCGTTAAGGGCGTGTTGCATCGCCTTGCTGGCGAGTACGACGAATCGTTAAAGGCCTTTGAAAAGCTTTCTCGGCTCGACCCTGCGGCCCGTGCCGTCTCGGCATATAACCGTGCGCGTATTTACGTTTACAAACAGGAATACGACAAGGCGATCGCGGAGATCGAAAAGGGCGAAAAAGCTGAGCCCGACCACCCAATGCTCAAGATCTTCCGCTCGGGCACCTACTATTACCGCGGTGATGTCAATAAGGCCATCGAACTGATGGAAGACATCCTCGAGAAGCAGCCCGAGATGGACGGCATCCGTCCGCTTTACGCCCTGTACCTCGCCGGTGCCGGTCGACGCGAAGACGCTCTCGTACAGCTCAGCAGCGACGCTCTCAAGCTTGCACGCGCCGATCATGACTCCGCCTATTGGACCGCCTCGACCTACGCCGTTCTCGGCGACAAGGACGAAGCCTTCAAGTGGCTCAATAAAGCGATCAAGCTCGGAAATGAAAATCGGCCGCACTTTGAGCGCGACCGAAGTCTTGATTCCTTGCGTGACGACCCTCGTTTTGCCGAAGCAATGGCGAAGATCGGCAACGGCGGCTGATCTACTAAACGACCGTTTCCGGTTTCCTTTCCGCTATCATCTCACGAACACGTCTCTTCAAAGCCTTCTCAAACTGCCGGGCTTCGTTCACGCCGTCAAATGATAGTTGCTGCAGGTGTGATTCGATCCGTTTCCGATAGTCGGACACAAGCGAATCCGAAACGCCCAGCATGTCCGCAACCTCAAGCTGCGTCCCGCTGTCGGCCACCAGATAACAGTGCCACAAGACATTGATGATGCGGTCGTATTGTTTCGTCTTACCTCGGACCGATTTGCTAAGGTCTTCGAGAAATCCATCTACAAATCCGGAGGCTCCGTTCTCTGCCTCGGTACGGAGAAAATCTTCTTCCGGCGTCTCGCGGTGGTCGGGTATCTCATATGGCACCCGGTCGTCGTCATCGCTGTCGCCCGAGCCGCCAACCGGGACAAGATGAATATCCATGATCGGAAGCCTCGACATCACGAATGAGCGAAGGCTGCGGACGTCGACCGGCGAATCGATCGCCTTAAAAACCCGAATGATAAGTTTTTCGAGTTCGACGTTGCTGATCACGATCTGAGCATCGCCCGTACAGCCTACCATCCTCGTGTCCCGGCTATGGAACGACACCGCTTTTACGCGTTCGTCCATTTCCTGCACGTCACGCCTCATCTTTTCGTGCGACCAGCTTGCAAGGCCGTAAAGCCTGTCTGCCAAACGGCGATGGGCTTCCGGGCTCCCAACGTTGTCAAAACGTTTGAATGTGGAACTTGTTTGTATCAGCGTTGAGATCCGGCGGGCCAAACGATACGATTCGGGGTATCTTTTCCGAAGCTCAGAAGTTAAAAGGTTCGTCAGCTCTATCTGGCTGATCTCGGCCTCGACCTCATGGTCGGCCATTTCGGTTTCGATATAGTGCTGGAAACGGTCTTTGCTTAACAGCGCGACAAACAGTTCCTGCGTCAGGTCTGTGTAAGCATTGTATTTTCCTTCTTCAACAAGGAAGCCGGCCCGCTTTGAGGCTCGCACAAGGGGATGCGAGGAAACGATCCGGTGAAGTTCGACCCATATTTGGTTGACGTCCGAGGCGGCCAGATATTCGCCCCATTTACCAACCTTTATCTGCCTACCCTGGTGAGAGCGGAGAGGCCGTTCCTGTTTTTTCTGTGAGTTCATACGAGATCGTGGCGTGACTTTCTGATCTCAAAACGCTGCGGGGTGATTCTGAACCGTCCGGGAAGACCTTGGAATGGTCGTCGTGGACGTATAATGCACGGGGCGATGGGAATAAAATCTGTTTGACTTTCGAGATTTTCTGAGAGGTTAACCGCCGAGCAATGCAGTCATTTTGGCTGGTAGGCCTCTGAGCAACTGCTCGTCAGCCAACACTTAAGATACTAACAGGAAACTTCCGAATGAGCAATAACTTTTTATGATTATAAACGGTGTTTTGCAAATTTCTGGTTTATTAGCCGTTTAGCCCGAATTCTCGATAACATCAACGGATAAACACACTTAGCCGGACCGGGATTTCCACAGTTTTGTGGAACCGGACGTTAATTGCGGATTTACAAGAGTTGTATCGGAGAAGAGATTCGAGTGCAGGCTATCGGCCTGGCCTGTTCCCATCGGGTTTCGAAAAGTTAAAAATGGCAAGCTTTTGCAAAAATGAGGACTGCCCGCCCTCACAGGACCTGCTGGCATTTCTCGACGGTGGGATATCTTTGAACGACGGAGTCGGCATTCGGCGGCACCTTTCGGTGTGCGAGTTCTGTTCGGCCGAATTGGACTTTTACGAGCGGTATCCTCAGGCTGACGAACCGCTTGAGATCGAATCCCCGAAAATGCCCGAACCGCTTTTGGAACTCGCCGAGGCGTTGATGCCCGGCAAGCAAGGAATAAGTTCGCTTGAAAGATTGTTTTCAGAAAGAGATGAGAAGTAACAGCTAAGTCCCGCAGATCTCGTCGATCGCCTCTTCATATTTTTCGTCAATGACGCTCCGCTTGATCTTCAGCGTGGGCGTCATTTCACCTTTATCGATCGAAAACTCCCGCGGAAGCAAATATACCCTTTTCACGCGTTCGTAATCGCTGAGTTCCCTCGTCAGTTCGACAGCGTCTCGCTGGACACGTTTAATGACGTGCGGGTTTTCGCAAAGTTCCTCACGGGTTCCCTCGGCGTCGATACCCTCGTCTTTCAACACTTCTTTTAGTGCTTCCCAATCGGGAACGATCAACGCCCCGACCTGCTTTCGGCCCGATCCGACAACGACCGGCTGGGAGACGAGCGGGCTTTGCTTCAAAAGGCTTTCGACCTGCAGCGGAGCGACATATTTTCCGTTCGACAGCTTGAAGAGGTCCTTGATGCGGTCGGTGACGTAAAAATGCCCGTCCTCGTCAACGTAACCAACATCGCCGGTGTGGTAATAGCCTTGCTCGTCGATCACCTTCGCGGTCTCGTCAGGCTTGTTGAAATAGCCCTCCATCACGTTCTTGCCGCGAATTAGGATCTCGCCGTTCTTTTCATCGATCTTCATCTCGATGCCATCGAACGGGGTCCCGATCGAACCGACCTTGTTATCGTCCGGGCGGTTAGCGCATACGATGCAGCCTTCGGTCATGCCGTAGCCTTGAAGGATCGGTATACCCGCGGCCCAAAACGCATACGACAACTTCTTCGAGAGCGGTGCACCACCCGAGACAAAGAACCGCAGGCTGCCGCCAACGCCGTCTCGCCATTTCGAAAAGACGAGCCGGCTGGCAATGGCGTGTTTCGCTTTGAGCGAGGCCGGCACCCGATCGTGCATGTCTTGAGCCCGCCAGTATTCTTGTCCGACATCCAATGCCCAGTCGAAAAGCTTTGTCTTGTATCCGCCCGCTGCCTTACCTTTCTTTACGATCTTGTGATAGACCTGCTCGAACAGCCGCGGGACAGCCGTCATGATGGTCGGCTTTACCTCCTGCAAGTGTGACGCAAGCTGGTCGAATGCAGCACAATAATGGATCGCGACGCCGTTCGAGCAAAGTACGTAAAAGACCGCGCGTTCGAATATGTGCGACAGCGGCAGAACAGCCAGTGAACGGTCGTCGCTTCGGATCGGCAGGCCCTTTGAAATAGCGACCACGTTCGAAACAAAACTCTCGTGCCTCAGCATCACGCCCTTCGGCTCGCCGGTCGTTCCAGAGGTATAGATAATGGTTGCGAGGTCGTCGGCCTTTACCTGCGCAAGCAGTTCTTCAAAATTGTCGATCTCGCCCGATCTCGAACCGATCGCTTCGACGTCGTCCAAAGTCATCGCCCGACCTTCGTTTTCGGGTGCCGACCCGGCATCAAAGAACACGAGCTTTTCCAACCGCTCGACACTGCGGATCGCCTCTTCGGCGTGCTTCCAGAGCTTTTTGCCGGATACGAACAGCATCTTCGCCCCGGAGTCTTCCAGAATGTACCGTATTTGCTCGACCGCCTGCGTCGTATAGATCGGTACGTTTACCGCACGTAACGAGAGTATTGCGAGGTCGGTCAGCGACCATTCAGGCCGGTTCTCCGAAATTATCGCGATGCGGTCGCCGGCCTTTGCGCCCATGCGCGACAAACCTAGAGCGATCCGCTTTATCCGCTCGATCGCGTCTGCACCGGAAAGCCGATGCCAAACATCGTCGATCTTAAAGGAGAGCGCGTCTGGTTTGTTATTGCGTCGGAAGGATTCGATACAGAAATGCGGAATGGTTTGCGGCAGATCCTCGAATCCGATCAAGTTGGTGGCGACCATCAATGTTCAGAACCTGTCTCTTATACACATCTCCGAGCCCACGAGACAGCGCTGTGTA
>JAUCQE010000515.1 GCA_030372865.1 Pyrinomonadaceae bacterium | reverse complement strand
TCGCGGAGCATCAGGACCTGGTCGGGAAAACCGTTCTCGAGCGAGCTCAATACAAACGCCGCGTCGCCGCTTTTCATTTGCTCGGCACGCATCGCTGCTAGGCCGACCTCGCTAGCATATAGCATCGCGATCTGCCGCTGGTGGGCACGGTTCGCCAGATATGCCGCGGAAAACCACCCGCCGGCTGTTCCGGCAAGTAGAAAGAGAACGCAAAAAATGGCCGTCTTCATACGTTTGATACCCACGTATTAGACGGCCAGATCTATGTATTTTGCAAGGTGCTAAAGGTTATGCGGCGGCGCCTGCCCCGAGCACGTCGACGATCGCCTGGCCGATGTCGGCGGGCGACTGGACGACGCGGATTCCCGCGGCTTCGAGTGCGGACATCTTCTCTGCTGCGGTGCCTTTGCCGCCAGAGATGATCGCGCCGGCGTGGCCCATCCGGCGTCCCGGAGGTGCCGTCTGTCCGGCAATGAAGGCAACGATCGGCTTCGTGACGTTGTTCTTTGCATACGCCGCTGCATCTTCCTCGGCGGTCCCGCCGATCTCGCCGATCATCACGATCGCGTCCGTTTCCTCGTCTTCCTGGAATAGCTTAAGAGCATCGGTGTGTGTCGTGCCGATGATCGGGTCGCCGCCGATGCCGATCGCCGTCGACTGCCCAAGCCCGAGAGCCGAAAGCTGTCCGACCGCTTCGTACGTCAGCGTTCCCGAACGTGATACGACACCGATTCGGCCTTCCTTATGTATATGGCCGGGCATGATGCCGATCTTGCACTTGCCGGGCGAGATGATGCCCGGGCAGTTCGGCCCGATAAGACGCGTTCGTTTGTCGCCGAGAAATTCCTTAGCCTTGACCATGTCCGTTACCGGTATGCCTTCGGTGATGCAGACCACGACCGGGATCCCGGCGTCGGCCGCTTCCATGATCGCGTCTGCCGCAAATGCCGGCGGAACGTAGATCACCGATGCGTTCGCACCGGTTTCCTTAACGGCGTCGGCGACAGTGTTGAAGACAGGAATGCCTTCGTGCGTGGTGCCGCCCTTTCCGGGCGTTACGCCGCCGACCACGTTCGTGCCGTAATCCACCATCTGAAGCGTGTGGAACGTGCCTTCCTTTCCGGTAATGCCCTGAACGATCAGGCGTGTATTCTTATCGACTAAGACTGCCAAAGCGTTTTCTCCTCTTTGCTCCGCACCGCCCGCAGCCCGCGGTCGGCACAGATAATAAATTCATGAAATAGAACAAAACTGGAGTATATCACGGGTGCCGATTTCGTTCGCAATCGCCCCGCAAGCAAAAGTTCCCTGCCCGTCCGCGACGCCGCCGAAAATAATTTGTCGATTTTCTCCGAACTTTTCCTGGACGCAAACCGTTTCACTTGATGACTTTTCGACGGATCTCGCGACCCGAACACATTCTGCTTCGAGCTGCAACCGGATCAAATATGCGCCAGCTTTATTCATTTTATACCGACGCTTTCTGGATCGCATTGAAATCGATCCTCGAGCATAAACTGCGTGCACTGCTGACCCTTATCGGCATCATTATCGGCGTCGCGGCCGTTGTGGTTGTCGGCGCATCGATCGCGGGGCTCAAGACCTACGTCGTCGAAACGGCCTCAAAGATCCTCGGCTCGAACCACTTCATGATGACCCGAATGGCTTCGATGGGCCGCATGTCCGACGAAGAATGGGAAAAGCGAAACCGCCGCAACAAAGACATCAATTGGGAAGAGTACGAATACATCAAGGCCAATTGCCGGCTCTGCACGCACGTCGGGGCTCAGATCGGCGGCGGCGCCGACATCAGTCGTGAGGGCATCGAGATGCCCGCAGTCCGGATCATGGGCGTAACCGGCAACATGGTTGAGATCGAGGACAAAACGCTCTCCGAGGGACGCTTCATGACGGACGAAGAATCGAACCGGATGACGAATGTTTGCGTCATCGGCGGCGACGTCAAAGATAAGTTCTTCCCGAATAAGTCGGCCATCGGCGAGACGATAAAGGTCCGCGGCGTGCCGCTGAAAGTCATCGGCGTCGAAGCGAAACGCGGCTCCTTTTTCGGCGATTCGCAAGACCGCCATATTTACATTCCGATCGCTGTCGCCGCCCAGACCTTCAACCGCAACGGCGGCATCCAGGTCCACGGCAAGGCCGAAAGCCAGCACTTCAAGGATTCGATCGAAGAGGCACGCCTCCTGCTCCGCAACTGTCTCTTATACACATCTCCGAGCCCACGAGACAGCG
>JAUCQE010000514.1 GCA_030372865.1 Pyrinomonadaceae bacterium | reverse complement strand
ATCGGAACGGCGACGGGCGGCATAACGGCAACGTTCGGCAAATATCTCGAAGCCATCGAGATGTTGTGGATCCAATACTTTGTCGCTTTCGACAATCAGGAGCAGCGTTCGCTGTTTACCTCGATCCGCCGCGGCATGTCCGACTATAACGCCAAGGCAACGTCATGGATGGAAGGACTGCAGGAAACCGCGGCCGAGTGGTGGAAGAAAGCCCGCGGCGACAGCGGGACCGCTGAGAGCGTAACGGCCATCGGATATGGGGCCGCCGCACTCGCTTTTGCCGCTGCATTGGTAATGCTGTTTGTTTGGGCGTACCGGAAAATAGTAAAATTGGAGTTTTGGCGTCGGCTGCGTGATCGCGTCTTTGCGGAACGGCGTGCGTCTGTCGTCGAGTTTTACGAAAGGATGCAGGCCGCGCTTGCGGCACGCGGACTGATCCGCGAACAGCACCAGACGCCTTTAGAATTTGCCTACGGCACGGGCATTCCGGCGGCAGTCAGGGTGACCGACGTATATAACCGCGTCCGATTCGGAACTCAACGTCTCACTGATGCTGAGGCGGCCGAGATCGCCACCCTGATCGACGAAATAGAAGCGTCGGAGAGGCCCAAGAGCAGTCGGTAGTTACGTACTGCCTCGATCGATATGAAGAAAGTTGGATTTGTCAGCCTTGGATGCCCGAAGAACCTCGTCGATAGCGAGGTCATGATGGGGACGCTTGCTGAGGCGGGCTACGAAATCACAAATAATGCCGACGAGGCGGAAACCGTTGTGGTAAATACCTGCGGTTTTATCGAATCGGCGAAACAGGAATCGATCGATGCGATACTTGAAGCGACGGCGTTAAAGTCTGAAGGGAAAGCAAAACGTGTCGTCGTTGCAGGTTGCCTGGTCGAACGTTACCGCGACGACCTGATGAAGGAACTGCCGGAGGTTGACGCGTTCATCGGCACGAACGAGGTCACAAGGATCCTCGAGGCCGCCGACGAGACAAAGAACTTTCGCGAGCTGCCGCTTCTGCCGATCGGCAACAAGACGGCTACCTATCTTTATGATTTCGACACGCCGCGATTCCGGGCGACGGAATCGCACACCGCGTTCATAAAGATCGCCGAAGGGTGCGACCGGCCGTGCGCATTCTGTTCTATCCCGGGAATGCGTGGCTCGTTCCGGTCGCGCAGGTTCGGTTCGATCATCGAAGAGGCACGGAATCTGGCGAAGCAAGGCGTCAAAGAGGTCGTGCTGATCGCTCAGGACTCATCCAGGTACGGCGAGGACCTCGGCGAGGTGGACGCACTGGCGGCGTTGATCCGGGCATTGGGCGAGATCGAGGAACTCGAATGGGTCCGCGTAATGTACGCCTATCCGACGCATATTTCAGATGCATTCCTTGCCGCGATCGCGGAGACGCCAAAGGCCGTCAAGTATCTTGACATGCCGCTGCAGCATGCCTCGCGAAATGTGCTCAAGCTGATGAAACGCGGCGGCACGCGGGAATCGCTCGAAAAGCTTATCGCTCGCGTTCGCGAGCGCGTCCCGGGGATTGCGATCCGCACGACCTTCATCACCGGATTTCCCGGCGAGACGGATGCCGATTTCGAAGAACTGATGGCATTCGTCCGCAATTGCCGCTTTGATAACGTCGGCGTGTTTACGTACTCAGACGAAGAAGGGACCGCGGCGTACGATCTGCCTGACAAGGTCGACCCGAAGGTCGCGACGAAGCGCCGGAACCTGCTGATGAAGGAACAGGCGAAGATCAGCAAGCAATTAAACAAGGCTAAGATAGGCCGGACGTTCCCGGTAATATTCGAAGGCCTTTCTCAGGAATCCGATCTGCTGTTCCAGGGCCGTCTACAAGGCCAGGCCCAGGAGATCGACGGATACATTCTCATAAATGACATGCCGGAAGACCTGAAACCGGAGATCGGGGCGATCTACGACGTGAAGATCACCGAGGCTCACGCTTACGACCTGATCGGCGAGATCGTTAGCCATTGATCACTATTGCGAACAAGGGGAAGTCGAATTAAAATCGTCAGATGTTCTCCACTCTGACCGAAAAGGAAGTTTTAAAATGAGAGTTCCCAGCACACTTTTACTATTTATAATTGCCATCCCATTTTGTGCCGTTTACGGACAAGATAAATATGACAAGCCGATCAGCAAGTTCGGCAAGGAGGAGGCGTTTAAGATCGTGAACGATTCTCCGTGGGCGAAACCATATCAGTCAAATGCTCGATCGACAGCCCGGGAGGGCGGACAGCCGGGCATGGCCGGCGGTTCAAATCCACGGTCCATCGCCCGCGATTTCGGGCCGCCGCCGGTGATAATGCGGCTGCACTCGGGTGAGGTATATCGAAAAGCCGTCGTCCGGCTGCAACAGATCGACGTTGGCTACGATAAGTTTAGCGACGAGAAGAAAGCCGAATTTGATGCAAGTCGCAAGATCTTCCTTGAATGCAAGATCTGCACTGAGCATTATGTTGTCACGCTCACAAAGGTGAATTACACAAAGGACGGTCTCGTGGATGAGGGCATCTTTCAGTCGATGACGTTGGAAGACCTCAAGGGCAACGTTACGTTGACTAACGACGCCGGCGAAGAGCGGGAACTCATTCATTTCACGCCGCCGAAGAATGCAGGCGACTCAGCGATCCTTTATTTCAAGAGAGCAGATGCTAGCGGAAAGCATTTGGTCACGCCGGAAACGAAGGAGTTTCGGCTGGTCTTTAAGCCCACGTTCCTCGATGGGAAGAACCGTTACGCTCAGTTGCTGCCGCAATTTTACGACTTCCGTGTATCGAAACTGGTGATCGGCGGTAAGCTTATGTTTTAACGCCGGATCGAACTTATGAAATGAGAAGCCGCGGGCCTTATCCTGCGGCTTCTTATTTTTTGCGGTGCGTATCAATCAATTATCGCCTGATAAACGAGCGACCGAAGCTTTCCATGATCGTCAATGGTGCCCGCCGGAATGAGTTGGGACATGTAAACGACGACGAGTTGCTCCTTCGGGTCTATCCAGTAGGATGAGTGATACGCGCCGCCCCATCCGTACTCGCCAACCGAAGACAGGACGCCTCTTGCACCTACGTCTTTCGTAACCGAAACACCAAAGCCAATGCCCTGGCCTTCACGGAAAGGAATCGACCTGCTGTGATCAGCGGAAAGAAGCTCGACGGATTTGCGGCTGAGAACACGGCGGCCGTTTAACTCACCGCCATTTTGCAGCATCAGGAGGAACCGCATGTAATCTCCCGCGGTCGAAAGAATACCGGCCCCGCCGGCATAATTCTTTCTTGGCCCTTTGATGTACGCACCCTGTCCGGCACTGCGGCCCGGGTCCGGAGCACGGGTGATCTTGCCATCGGGGCCCGCACCATAAACTGCAGCAAACCGGCCTGCCTTCGCTTCCGGGAGAAAGAAGTGGGTGTCATTCATACCGAGCGGTTCATATATACGGGTGCGGAAGAACTCCTGCATGTCCTGGCCGCTGACCTTTTCGATCAGGGCCCCGAGAATCTCGTGCGCATAACCGTACACGTATTTTTCGCCCGGATGTGCGTCCATCGGAAGAGCAGCGATCTTCTTAACGGTATCGGCGATCGGTTCGTCGAGGTCGGCCGTGTAAAAGCCGGTGATTCCCGCGGCTTCCCATTTATCTTTTGCCGGCCCGGTGCCGTAACTGATCCCTGCCGTATGCGTTAACAGATCGCGGATCGTGATCTGCCGCTTTGCTTTTACGACATCATATCCGCCGCCTTCCTTAGGGACAGCAACGGTGGTTGTCTTGAATTCAGGCAGATAGTTGCCGACCGGGTCGGCGATCAGGAGGCGGCCTTCTTCCTGAAGGATCATGATGCCGACACTGGTAATGAGCTTGCTTTGCGACGCGATCCTGAATATGGTGTCCTCGCGCATTGGCGAACGAGCTTCGCGGTCGCGGTCACCGAAAACATGCGTGTACACGATCTTGCCACGTCGGGCCACGATGGCGACTCCGCCCGCAAGGCGTTCATCTTTAGCATATTTATCGAGGGCTGCGGTCAGCCGGGCAAGCCTGTTGGACGACATCCCGACCGTTTCGGGGCTCGCCTTTGGCAATGTCTGGGCAGGGAATACGCCAACAGAGAATGCGATGATGACGACGGTGAGGATCGCTTTCACCGTTAGGTTAGAGTTTCCATTAAATAAAACTAGGTGCATATTGAATGATCGCGACGCTGGGCCGCCGTGCGGTTCTCGCTGCGATGATAGTACAAGGTGCGTCGCGGATGAAGGGCCGCCGCAAGTTCGCCCGCCGTTTTTCGAAACTTTTTAACCGGTGTTAAAGTATTACAACTAACCTCTCCGCCGTTTCTGCGGCATTGTTCAACTAAACCAAGAAAAAGGACGTTACTATGGTCGGGCCAACGGTTTGACCCTAAAGCAGACAAATGAAGACACGCAAAACGATCAAGATATTGACGGCGATCATGCTGATGCAGACGGTGCTTTTGCCCGGCCTTGTATTCGCCCAGCCAGAAGCCAACATTTACGAACGGATCCGCAAGGAAGGCACCGAGAATTCGCAGGTGATGAAGACGATCCAGGTGCTGACGGACGTGTACGGCCCGCGACTGACCGGTTCGCCGAACCTGAAGGCCGCCGGCGAATGGGCCGCGCAGCAGATGACGTCGTGGGGCATGGAGAACGCGGCCCTCGAACCCTGGGATTGGGGATTTCCGGGTTGGGTTAGCGAACGCGCGTCCGGCTTTATCGTCTCGCCGGTTCAAGATTCGCTTGTTTTCGAAGTTCTCGCGTGGACACCGAGCACTAACGGCGTTGTAAAGGCCGAGGCATTCAACATGGTGCTTCCTGACCGTCCGACGCAGGAAGAACTCACCGCGTATTTTGATTCGATCAGAGCGAACGTAAAAGGAAAGATCGTTCTCTTCGGAAATCCCGCACGTGTTCCGGTAAATCTCGATCCGCCCGCAAAGCGGATGTCGGATGAGGTCGCGAAGCAACGCGTAAATCCGTATGCCCGTGCCACACCGCAGCAACCGCAGCAGTTCACGCCGCCGACGCCGAAGCCTAATGCTTTGCCGTTCCCGCAGGTGATCGACCAGGTAAATAAGTTCCTGATGGAGAGCGGCGTGCCGGTCAGGGTGAACGATGCGGGCCGTGAACACGGACAGATCCGTGCATTCTCGTTTAGCCGCGGCGACTACGACCCGGCGAAGACGATCCCGACCGTCGTGATGCGTAATGAGGACTATGGCCGCATCGCCCGCCTGCTCGGCAGCGGAAAAAAGGTCGAGCTCGAGTTCGATATCCGCAACAAGATCTATCCGGAAGGGAAGACGGCATACAACACGGTTGCCGAGATCGTCGGCACTGACAAAAAGGACGAGGTCGTGATGCTCGGCGGACACCTCGATTCGTGGCACTCGGCCACGGGTGCGACCGACAACGCGACCGGTTGCGCGGTGATGATGGAAGCCGCCCGCATCCTGAAGGCCCTCGGCGTGAAGCCGCGGAGAACGATCCGCGTCGCACTCTGGAGCGGCGAGGAACAGGGACTGCTCGGATCGCAGGCTTACGTCAAGAAGCACTTCGGAACGGCAGAAAGCCCGACGCCGGCGTGGTTCAAGTTCAACGGCTACATCAACCACGACACCGGTACCGGACGTATCCGCGGCCTGAACGTCTTCGGCCCGCAGGAAACGGCACAGGTGCTCCGCGAGATCGTCGGACCGTATTCCTACATGGGAATCGAAGGTGCGATCGCGACCGCAAGCCGCGGACTCGGCGGAACCGACCACACATCGTTCAATGCTGCCGGCCTGCCCGGGATCGGCACGATGCTCGATCCGATCGAGTACGGAACGCACACCTGGCACACGAACCTCGACACGTACGAAAGGCTGATCGAGGATGACCTGCAGCAGAGTGCGATCATTGCCGCAGCGGTTGTTTATCATTTGGCGATGAGCGATCAGATGCTGCCGCGATTTGCGAAAGACAAGCTTCCGGCTGCTCCGGCACCGCGGAATTAGGCCGCTGCACCGAGGATGCTTATGATGAGCCCTGCCGGCTAACGGCAGGGCTTTCATACTTTGTTGTGTTAGCAAACAAATAAAATTTGATACTGTGAGGCCGTTCGTTTATAGTTTTGGTTGATACATTCCTCTCAGAAAGGCAATAAAAATACAGCTCATATGCAGGAGACCGCCCGGGAGATCCCCGACAGTATGCAAATTGCGGCCGTTCGCCAGTCCGAACACGATTTTAGACACGATTTTCGCATCGAACGCCCTCTTCCGGCACCGCTCGCGGCCCTGGAAAAGATATCGGCGAACTTTTACTGGTCATGGAACCCCGACGGGGCGGAGCTTTTCCGCGAACTCGACCCGGTTTTGTGGCAGCGGGTCGAACAGAGCCCGCGGCGCTTGCTCAACACGGTTAGCGACCTGCGTCTCTGGCAGCAGGCCGCGAACTCGGAGTACGTATCGAAGGTCAACAGCTTCGCCGCGAAGTTTGATGCGTACATGGCCGAGGCGTCGCCGTATGCCAATGTCGATGAGCCGAACACTGCCTTGCCGATCGCGTATTTCTGTGCCGAGTACGGGGTTCACAATTCGCTGCCGAATTATTCGGGCGGTCTTGGCATCCTTGCCGGCGACCATCTGAAATCCGCGAGCGACCTCAACATGCCGCTCGTTGCGGTCGGCCTGCTGTACCGGTTCGGCTATTTTCGGCAGGACATCGCTCACGACGGCTGGCAGGAAGAGCATTACACCGACCTTTTCAAATGCGATCTGGCCGTAACGCCGGCGGTCGATGCCAATGGCGAACGGATCAAGGTCGTCGTTCACATCCGCGGCCGCGAGGTGCACGCACAGGCGTGGCTGGCGAAGGTC
>JAUCQE010000513.1 GCA_030372865.1 Pyrinomonadaceae bacterium | reverse complement strand
CCGTCGTCATCACGGTCGGCCGGCTCAGCGGCGGCATTCGCGAGAACATCATCCCCGAAGAGGTGACGATGGCCGGCACCATCCGCACGCTCGACGCCGAGATGCAAAAGGACGTCCACGCAAAGATCCGCCGGACCGCCGAGAGCATCGCCGAGAGCATGGGCGCGACCGCCGAGGTCACCATCACCGAGATGGCACCCGTCACCTACAACACGCCCTCACTGGTCGAAAAGATGCTGCCCTCGCTGCAGAAAGCGGCCGGTAAAGACAACGTCAGGCTCGGCGAATGGGTCACCGGTGCCGAGGATTTCTCGTATTTCCACGCCAAGACCCCGGCATTCTATTTCACCGTCGGCGGCATGCCGCTCGACAAGACCGAAAAGACCGCCGCCCCGCACCACACACCCGATTTCTTCATCGACGACAGCCGCCTCGACGTCGGCGTCAAAGCATTCGCGAATATCGTGTTTGATTACAAATAGGAAAGATTATGAAGCGGGAGACCGTTCTCCCGCTCGCAACGACCTAAATTGCTCGCGCCGATAGGGATTTTATGGACTCGCTCGAAGCAAAAGAACGGGATCTAACCGCGTTGCTTGGGCAGATCATTTCAGCGTTTGCCGGCGTCCCGCCGCCTGCGTTCTGTCATGACATCTTGACTCAAGCCGACTTCGAAGCGGCATTCATGGGAGATGAACTGAATTACACACTGCGTCATCTTTATAACTATAGTGTTGAAGAGGTCCACTACCTGACGCCTTTTCTGATGCGAGGGTATTTGAATCAATATGGCAGGGATCGGAGCCTTGACGACGATCTTGGAAACTATCTTTTCTGGTTCTCGGGTTTCAAGTTCGATGTCGACTTTGTAAGAAACGTCTACCTCTCGTTCTACGAACAATTTGATCCCGCACAAAGACAGTGCGTCTGTAGCTTTCTCCGATTTCTCAAGACGTACAAAATGGACGAGGGCTTTATTGAAGACGACGTGACCTCATACTGGTGTACGCAAAAAGTCGGAGAAGAAAACAAGAGAAGAACACCTTGATCGCAGATATATCGCATGATTCTCGAAACCCTCGCATTGCTTTCTTTCTGTCTCTTATACACATCTGA
>JAUCQE010000512.1 GCA_030372865.1 Pyrinomonadaceae bacterium | reverse complement strand
GTCCTTGAACGGGTCACCGACAGTGTCGCCTACGACGCCCGCTTTATGTTTTTCCGAGCCCTTGCCCCTATTATGCGCCGAGTCTCTCGGTTCGAGTTCAATGAATTTCTTCGCGTTATCCCAGGCGCCGCCGGAATTGTTCAGGAAGAGCGCCGTAATGACTCCGACTATTGTACCGACAAGGAGCATAGCGGCAACGACTTCAGCGCCGGAAGCGTTTGACAGTTCGGCTTTAAAGAGATATTTGAATACCACGCCGACGACCACGGGAGCGGCGACGACGAGAATGCCGGGTTTAACCATTTCTCTCAATGCCGATTTGGTAACGATGTCAACCGCCTGAGCGTAATCGGGTTTCTCTGTGCCGAGAAGGATACCCGGTTTCGCTTTAAACTGGTCTCTTACATTCTGAATGATGCTTTGCGCGGAACGTCCCACGGCTTTGATAGCCCAAGCGGAGAACAGGAAAACAAGCATAGCGCCCATAAGAGCGCCGATAAAGACTGCAGGTTTAGTTATGTCAACCTGATTCAGCGAGCCGCCGTATTCTTTAATTTCGACTATGAAAGCCTGATAGAGGAGGAACGCCGCGAGCGCCGCGGAACCAACCGCATATCCTTTTGTAAGCGCCTTGGTAGTATTTCCGACCGCATCGAGTCTGTCGGTTTTAACTCTGATTTCTTCGGGCTGCTGCGACATTTCTACTATGCCGCCCGCGTTGTCGGTAATGGGACCGAAAGTATCCATAGCGAGAACGAAAGCCGCGGGTCCGAGCATACCCATAGTCGCGACAGCGGTCGCGAAGAAGCCTCCGTCTTCGAGTCCCGCAACCGTATTGCCTAAAGTGTAGGAAGTAAAAATCGCAATCGCGATAACGATTGACGGAATCGCGACGCATTCAAATCCGACCGCTACGCCTGAAATGATTGTAGTTGCCGGTCCGGTTTTCGCGGCTTCGGCAATTGATTTAACGGGAGCATATTTATATTCGGTGTAATACTGCGTAAGCC
>JAUCQE010000511.1 GCA_030372865.1 Pyrinomonadaceae bacterium | reverse complement strand
CTTTTTCATTAAGTATGCCGCCCGTTACAGGTTTCTGGGCACTTTCCTTCTCCGGCAGCTCGAAGTATATAGAACGCGACAGTTCGGTCCAGCCATGCGAATCCTTACGGGGGCGGAACTTTGCGGTCAGTGCAGCGTCGTGAGCCGCCTGGCGTATCGCCCGTATATCGGCGTCGCTACTGTTTGAGCAATACGAACCGGGCCCTATGATGTCTTCGACTTTCGTCAAGTTACCTAACTCTTCGATGGAAACCCACACCGTCAACTTGCCGCCAACAGGCCGGCCAAGGTTTAGCTCGGGCAACCGCGGCTGTTCGACAAGGGTCGGGTCACCTGAGCCTGTTTCCTGCGCCGGTTTTTCTGTCGCGGCATCGCCTCTGACGTCTTGTGCACGGACGGTGGCCACGGTGATAGCGAAAATGAAAATGGCAAAAAGCGAAAGTGGTTTTCTCATAAAGCTATTGACCTCCTTATCTATGGCGGATGCCGGTGCGATCGCCATTATGGGGCGACGTAGTGGTAGGTAAGGACGCCACTGACGCGGACGGGTTTGCCTTCGACGAGGGTCGGTGAAAAACGAGCCTTGCACGCGGCGTCTCGTGCGCTTTCGTGGAGCAGAGGGTGGCCGTTCTCGGTACCCGCGGCGATCACCTTACCATTTTCATCGATCAGGATCGATACCTTTAAGGTTCCTTGCGCCCGATTTGCCCGTGCTAAGACGGGATAGGCGGGCTTCGGGAGGGAAAGGGCACGGCCATCCACAACGCCGCCATTTATCACCGCGGGCTCCGGTTTGCCTTCAGCCGCTCGCTTTTTCTTCAGCTCCTCATACGCCTGGCCGAACCAAATGCGGACACCCGTTACGGATTCGACCGCATGCCCCGCCTTCGTCGCGGGCTTGAACTTTGCCAGTTGTACGGCAGATTCGGCGCCCTTTCGCACGTCATTTATCAGATTCATCGATGTGCGGCCTTCGCACGGCCATTGCGGTCCCCCGAGTACCTTTGTTTCGGTGACCTCTCCGCGTTCGTTAACTTTTGTGTAAACAAGAATGGTCCCGTCTATACCTGCGGCGATCGCTTCGGCCGGAGGTTCGTATACGGGTGCCGATATGATTAGGGGTTCGGTCTCCTGACCGAAGGAAAACGAGCACATGAACAGGAGAATTACAAAGACTATAGCTGCACGCATTGTTCCAAAGTCGATCATCGTTAAATATCACGGAGCGACGAAGTTATACGTGATGATGCCTGTGACCTTGACGGGATTGCCGGCGAGCATTGTAGGGGTGAACCGGGCGCTGCAGGCGGCCAACCGGGCAGCAGGGCGGAGGAGCGGGTGGCCGGAGACCGGTTCGGCGGCGAACATCTTGCCTTCTTCGTCGACTGTCTCTTATACACATCTCCGAGC
>JAUCQE010000510.1 GCA_030372865.1 Pyrinomonadaceae bacterium | reverse complement strand
CCGCGTCGACTGCCGAGCGCGACACGGAGAACGCTGCAAATCCCTTTTGCCAGGCAAACGCGGCGGCGAACCGTCGTTTGAACCAACGCGATGAATTTGCCTTCGCAAATCTCATCACGTCCGAAAGGCAAATGTCGGGCGGCAGCACGACAAGAATGTGCAGATGGTCCTCCACGCCATTAATGATGATGACCTTACCGCCCTTTTCTTTGATAAGGCCGTTTATGTACGCAAACACCTCGGGCCTGCGTTCGGGCGTCAGCGAGCGGAAACGTTCCTGCGTGGCGACGACCACGTGAAAGATGAGATTCGTGTATGTATGAGCCATAAAAAAATGCCGCCGCCTCCGACGGCTCGTTTTTCCCGTAAGAAAACCCACAACTTGCGATGTGGGCTACAAAAAATCCATCGGCTCCGCCGATTCGTTGAATACGTGCCGCAAATATGTGAAAGGTCGAACATCGATTTCCAAACTCCGCTTATTCACGGCAGGCATTAGACGACAAATGCGAAACGATCGGCATCCTTTCGGCGTTGCCGCTAACCCCGAGCCGTCGAAGTCGGCGGTCATTCGTGTAGCCCACATCGCGAGATGTGGGAACCGGTCCACGAAAAACCCCGAGCCGTCGAAGACGGCGGCATCAATGGCTGCTAAGCATTTCGCAACGCTCCATTAACTTCTGAAAAAGTGAACCGGGAAGCGTGGAGATCGGAGAATGTGACCTGACCTATGTGGGCTTCATCAAGTTCGAGCGAAGTATATGACTATTCTTTTCCTTCTGCAAGAAAAAAGGTAAAGCTAAATTACTGCCGTCGCAACCCAGTCCCTGCCGCGATAAGCCGGGTGTGCCGTTTTATGCCATCGGCTTCGCCGATTCGGTGCTACGTTCCGGCTTTCCCACATCTCGCGATGTGGGCTACACAAACAGACGCCATCTTTGACGGCTCGGACAATGGATTTTTTCTACGAATCGGCCAAACCAATGGACGCACGCGGCGAATCGGCGAAGCCGATGGCTTGCTTGTAGCCCACATCGCGAGATATGGGTAACCGTCCATCAAATCCGCGAAGCCGTCGAAGACGGCGACATTCATTTAGACTTCGTCGATC
>JAUCQE010000509.1 GCA_030372865.1 Pyrinomonadaceae bacterium | reverse complement strand
TACAAGGCAAAGCGGTTCATCCGTGCCTCGCATTACGACGACGTCACGCGGCACCATTCCTGGTTCGGCTCGTTCTCTATCGACCAGCACCGGCAGCTATTCTCAAAAGACGTCCTCGCCGAGACCGATGCCGACATCTACCGCGGCGTCCGCGAACTCGTCGGCCGCTCCGACGCGAAAAACGTCATCGAGCAGATGCAGTACGCCGACATCAATTTCTATCTGGCGGAAGATATTTTGACCAAGGTCGACCGTGCGGCGATGGCCGTTTCGCTCGAAACCCGCGCACCGTTCCTTGACCCCCGCGTCGGCCAGTTCGCCGCGTCGATCCCGGTCGAGTACAAGCTGAAAGGCAAAAGCGGCAAGGTGATCCTGAAAGAGGCGATGCGCGATCTGCTCCCGCACGACATCCTCCACCGCCCCAAAAAAGGCTTTGGCATCCCGATCGCCGAATGGCTCAAGGGCCGCCTCAATCATCTCCTTCACGACATGCTCTCGCCCGAACGGCTGACCAAGCAGGGACTCTTTAACGCCGATTACGTCCAAAAACTCATCGCCGAACACGAATCCGGCCGGGCATCGCACCACAAGGAACTCTGGACGCTGCTCGTTTTCCAACTCTGGTACGATAACTATTTGAAAGCCGCCGATTAGATCGACGATCGACCATGAATGTTCTTCTTCGTCAGGTTCAATTTTTGCTGATTGCGTGCCTAGTCGCGATTGGAACAATAGCGTGTCGGCAAGAGCAACACGTAGAGACGGCTCCACCAGCCAGCAACATTTCGCAGGATTTATCAGATGTCAGCGAGGTTCAATTGGCCCGCGGCGGAAGGGCTCTGGTAAAGAAAAGTGGATGGCACATCCCAACTATGCAATCAGACCTCACGAAGCCGACGGAAAGCAAGGGCCTTAAGGCCAAGACGATCGATGGCATCGAGGTCTCGGTTGACTCAACACGGTATACACCCGTGTTCGGGAGAATGCTAGTTCCTGGCGATGCGACCGCGGCCATTCAAATCGGCGAACTCAATGTACAATTTGTGAGCGAATACAGAAAAGACTCGCGCCCTTTCGCTTACTCCTTCGCTGTAAATCGGATATTTATCGACAGAGAAGCCAATTCTGTTACCGGTAGCGAACGCGTTGTGACGTACTACGTGATCTACGATGAGGACGGAGACGGCATTTTCGAGACCTTAGTGATTCCCGACAAAGACTTCTTTCACACACTAAGGCCCCATGTACCGAAGTGGGCTGCGAGATCGAAGACCTAGATTGTAATGCTGAAAGTATTTGAAGACGAAGGAAAAGGTCTAGTAATGGTCGGTGCTCACGAAGTCGACGGCTTCATCGATGACCAGCCTTGTCCTAATTGCTCCGAGCCCCGAGTCTATTCTTATGATTACGATGCGTTCCTCTGCCCTCAGTGCAATGTTTGGCTTGATCCGGCTTGTAGCGATTCGACCTGCGGATATTGCCGTGCGAGACCGACTCGGCCTCTTCCGCATTGATTTGGATTCGCGTATCATCAGAGCATATGAAAACACTTTACCCCGAGATCGAGCCCTTTGATTCGGGCATGCTGAAGGTCTCTGATATTCATGAGATCTATTACGAACGCGTCGGTAATCCGGACGGCATTCCGGTGGTTTTCCTGCACGGTGGGCCGGGCGGCGGCCTGATCCCGATGTACCGGCGGTTCTTTGATCCAGCGGCATATCACGTCGTCCTGTTCGACCAGCGCGGTTCGGGCCAATCGACGCCCCACGCCGAGCTTCGGGAGAACACGACCTGGGACCTGATCAAGGATATTGAGACGCTCCGGGAGAAGTTCGGCATCGATAAATGGTATGTTTTCGGCGGTTCGTGGGGCTCAACGCTCAGCCTTGCCTACGGCATCAACCACCCCGACCGCTGCCTCGGGCTCATCCTTCGCGGCATATTCCTTACTCGCCGGAAAGAACTCGACTGGTTCTACCAGTACGGCGCGTCCGAGATCTTCCCGGATTTCTGGGAACGCTACCGCGACGAGATCCCGGAAGAGGAACGCGGCGATTTCATGGCCGCCTATCACAAACGCCTGACGAGCGACGATGAACAGGTCCGCCTTTCCGCCGCACGCGCATGGAGCACGTGGGAAGGCGCGACATCAAAGCTTTATCCGGACCAGGACCTGGTCGACCATTGGGAAGGCGCGCACGAGGCCCTGAGCCTCGCCCGCATCGAGAGCCATTATTTCGTCAACGGCTCGTTCTTCCCGAGCGATAATTACCTGCTTGAGAATGTCGACAAGATACGCCATTTGCCGATCGTTATCGTCCAGGGCCGCTACGACGTGGTCTGCCCGATGACGTCCGCGTGGGACCTTCACCGTGCACTGCCGGAGGCGGAGTTCATCGTCGCTCCGGATTCGGGGCATTCGGTCTCGGAAAAGGGCATAACCTCGGCACTTGTTGACGCAATGGACCGCTTCAAACAGGCCCGAAATGCCTGATATGTGGTAGTATTTGGCTTTGGAAACACGGCCGAATTAACACGGCCGCAATCTGAATAAAGTATGCTGGGTCTTTTTATGAACTTCGGAACAACAGAAATCATTTTGGTCGTCGCCGTTTTGTTCCTGCTATTCGGCGCATCGCGGCTCCCGCAGCTGGCAAAATCCATCGGGCAATCCCGCAAAGCCTTTAAGGAAGGCATGCGCGAGGCCGAGGAAGAAGAGGCCGCGGAAAAACAGCTCAAAAAAGCCGAAGCCCCGCAGATCAATCAAATGAGCGACGAGGCACTGGCAGAAGAAATGCGCAGACGGGCAGAGGCTAAACAGTCC
>JAUCQE010000508.1 GCA_030372865.1 Pyrinomonadaceae bacterium | reverse complement strand
ACGTCGTTGACGGTCGTGCCGAGCGGCGTCGGGTGAAAACGGCTCTCGATCTTTTCGACGTACTCGCGGTCCTGGATCGTCGTCATGATCGCCGCGTAGGTCGACGGGCGGCCTATGCCGAGTTCCTCGAGTGCCTTTACGAGCGTGGCTTCGGAATAACGCGGGGGCGGTTCGGTGAAATGCTGTTCGGGCCTGATGGCGTTAAGCTGCAGCGTTTCGCCCTGCTGCACCATCGGCAGGCTGCGTTCTTCGTCGTCGTCCTCACCCTCGGCCGGCTTCTCGTCGCGACCTTCCTGATAGACCTTCAGGAATCCGTCAAATTTCTGTACGGAACCAGTCGTGCGAAACGTGAAACGTCCGGCTTTAATGTCGATTGTCGTCTGGTCAAAAACGGCCGGCGTCATCTGCGATGCGACGAACCGCTGCCAGATAAGGCGGTAAAGTTTAAGTTCATCTTGCCCGAGTAGAGAGGCAAGGCTGTCAGGCGTGCGGTTCACGTCCGTCGGGCGGATCGCCTCGTGGGCGTCCTGCGCGTCTTTCTTACCTTTATAGAAATTGGGCTTGCCGGGCAGGTATCTCTCGCCGTATTCGCCGCCGATGAAGCCGCGAACATTCTCAATTGCGGCATCGGAAACACGGGTCGAGTCGGTACGCATATAGGTTATGAGGCCGACGGCTCCTTCGCTGCCGAGTTCGATACCTTCGTACAACCGCTGAGCGGCCATCATCGTGCGTTTTACCGAAAAGCCAAGCTTGCGGGCCGCTTCCTGCTGAAGCTTAGAAGTAATGAACGGCGGCGTTGCGTTACGCTTTCTTTCTTTCGTAGTGACTGAGTCAACAACGAACGCCTCTTTTTCCGCCTCTGCGACGATCGCGTCGGATTCGGCGGCTGTTTTTATGTGGACCTCGCTGGCTTTAACGTCCTCATCAAACTTGCCGGATTTGACGCTCTTGTCCTCGATCTTTATCAGGCGTGAATCGAACTTCGGCGGCAGAGCGGCGGAAAGGTTCGCGATTATGGACCAATATTCGGTCTTTACGAAAGCTTCAATTTCACGCTCACGTTCGACGACCAGGCGGACGGCGACCGTCTGCACGCGGCCGGCGGAGAGCTTGCCGCCAATAGTCTTCCAAAGGATCGGAGAGACCTTGTAACCGACCAGGCGGTCGAGGATGCGGCGAGTTTGCTGTGCATCAACGAGATGTTTGTCGATCTGCTTGGGCTCCTTAAAAGCGTCCTTGATCGCGTTCTTCGTGATCTCGTTGAACATCACGCGGAAGACCGGCTTCACCGGTTTTTTAGGAACGATCTCTTCGGCAAGATGCTGGCAGATCGCCTCGCCTTCGCGGTCAGGGTCGGCCGCGAGATAGATCGCGTCGCTCGCCTTTGCAGCCTTTTTTAGCTCAGAGACTATCTTTTTATTATTCCGCTTTTTTGTATCGGGAATTACCTCGTAGGTCGGTTCGAAGTTGTTATCGACGTCTACGCCGAGATCCTTGCCCGGAAGGTCCTTGATATGGCCGATCGAGGCCAGGACCGTGTAATCCGAACCCAGATATTTGTTGATCGTTTTCGCCTTCGCCGGCGACTCTACTATTACTAGACTCTTACCCATTGGAAAAAAATTGTCAGATGCGTCACGGGACGATCTGACATTGAGACTTCTAACACCTTAGTTACACCGATGTCAATCTGTGATCTGTTTAGATGTTGTTTTTGATGGTGATGTTCGCCGCGGCATTACGCCTGCTCTTTCGCTTGTTTCACCCGTGAATTTATCAGCGATTCAGCCTCGCCTAGCTTTAACCCGTCGAACTCGAATTGGAGCCACGTCTCTTCTGCCGGATCGTATTCGTGAATGGTTATCAGCCGCTCGTCTTTCAAAAACGCCTTGATCAGGCGTCGACCGTTTTCGGCATTTTCGGTTATTTGTGCAGCTTTGATCTTCACCTCGTCATCCGGCGTTCCCTCCTTCGAATAAAGCCTTTCCATTGCCGCCGACATTTCATTGAGGCTTAGGAAGGGTTCGATGCTGAATGCTCGCCGGATCGCATGGCACCTATCGCTGCCGGCATCGAAATGGTGACACATGATTGGCCGTGTTTCATAGATAGTGCACCCGACCTGCTCGCCTATTGTCCCGGATAGGGCGATACAAGCAAGCGTCTCGCCATTCCGCCTTAGATACCTATCGACGACCATCTCGCCGCTTTCGGCCTCGGTCGTTATCTCCCAGTACAACTCGCTGTCGACCTTATCGCTCGGCCGAACACCGACGCACAACAACGACTGACAGCACGCTCCACATGTAAGGCAATCCGGGACCGGTGTTTCAGCGGGTGTTACGACGCGATTGGCAAGCTTGCTCGAAAGGTGGTCCGTCGGGATCTGCGGCGGCATCAGCTGTCCCCAGATCGTCTCATACATTCGGTTAACGATCGGATAAAACTCCGCCTCGGGAACAGAACTCTGCCGGGTGATCTGAACAAACTCGCTAATGGCCATGTCGGTGCATCATAGTCGCTTCGAGTAGTGTTTACCAGGAAGGACGCGAATAAGGTCCTTCAGGTCCAGCCCGACGAGGGCAGCGTTGAGGTCTCCGAATGCCAGGCCGGTCGCCTCGAGCAAAACGTCGATGTGGATCGGTTCATCGGTCGAAAGTACATCCCAAACCTTGCGTTCACCGGTGCTGAGGTCGGCCGGTGCGAGTGCCGGTTGATCGGCCTTACCGCTCTCTGTCTTATCAATTTTTGGCGGCAGGATCGAAGCGGCGATGTCGGCGGGAAGCTCGGCGACCACGTCCTGCCATTGCTGGACGAGCTTTGCTCCCGCTTTGATCAGGTAATTGGTGCCGAAGGAATTTCGCGAAGTTATGTTTCCCGGCACGGCCATCACCTCACGGCCTTGCTCGGTGGCGAGGCGGGCCGTGATCAGCGAACCGCTGCGTTCCGACGCCTCAACGACCAGAACGCCCATTGAGAGGCCGCTGATGATGCGGTTACGGTAGGGGAAATTTTCCTTGATCGGCGGCGTGCCGAGCGGGAACTGGGAAACGACCGCACCGCCGGAAGCGACGATCTCATCAACGAGTTTCGCATTCTCTTTGGGATAGATGCTGTCGAGGCCCGTGCCGATAACGGCGACCGTCCGGCCTCCGCCTGCCATTGCACCGCGATGGGCGGCAGAGTCTATTCCTCGGGCTAGGCCCGAAACAACGCAGATACCTCGCGAGGCAAGGTCGCGTGCGAGCATCTCAGACGCATTCTGCCCGTAGGTAGAACACATCCGCGAGCCGATGACGGCGACGCACGGCTGTTCAAAACACGCCTGCCAGTCGCCCTTTACATATAGTGTAATCGGCGGGTCGGCGATCTCGCGAAGCATCGGCGGATAGCTGCCGTCGTCGAGAATAAGGATGTCGCCGCCGAGGGCCTTTACGCGTTCGAGCTCGGCAGCAGCCGCCGTCTCGAATTCGCGCTTCATTATGCTCTCGATGGTTTCAGGGCGAATGCGAAGCGATTCAAGCTCGCCCCGCCGTGCGGCGAACACACCTTCGGGCGAACCGAACCTTTCGATCAGCTTTGTCGCCGCCCGCGGCCCGACGCCGGGTGTCATGTTGAGGGAGATCCAAGAGATCATACGGATAAAGGCGAAAGGATAAAGGATAAAGAAAGCGAGGAAAAGTCGACGTCTTGGTCTTTCCTTTCTCCTTTAAATTTGGCGGAGGCGTGTGGGAGTCGAACCCACCCAGGTACGCTCTCGCGCACCCGCATACGGTTTTGAAGACCGCGCCCATCACCGGACAGGATGCGCCTCCGAATTCTAATTGCTGATCAAAAACGGTCTTACTGATTCAATGCTAATAGAATCACACTGAAATCTCACATCGGCACCAAATA
>JAUCQE010000507.1 GCA_030372865.1 Pyrinomonadaceae bacterium | reverse complement strand
CGCCAGAACGCGCCGCGCCTCGGCGGCACCGAGGGAGGAGTTGTAGCAGGCGGCGGCGACCCCGTTGGCCAGCAGGGCGTCGACCTGGTCCTTCATCAGCGCGATCAGCGGCGAGACCACAAGTGTTAGCCCCGGCAGTATCAACGCCGGGATCTGGTAGCACAGCGATTTGCCGCCGCCCGTCGGCATGAGCAAAACGCAATCACGCTGTGATAGCACCGAGCGGATGGCCGATTCCTGGTGCATCCGGAACGATTCGTACCCGAAGATGTCTTTTAATTTCTGGTGGGCGTGGGTGATGTCCATCGAAGGTGTCGAATATCTCTATCGTCCCGCCGCGTTCTTCAGCTTTGCGGCAAGCTTCGGCACCAGTTTCTTACCGGCGTCGATCGCTCCTTTTATGTGGCGGTGATTGGTAAAATGCCCGGCGACGTAGACGCCCGGCACGTTCGCCTCGAACGTCCCAAAATCGTAAACAGGAACCTCGCCGTATTTACCGTGTTCCGTTTCGACGCCGAGACCCTTTAACAAACCAAGCTCCGCGTCGGAACCGATCAGCACAAAAACGACGTCGTTCTCGATCCTCACACGCTCGCCCGTCTCGCCTTCGAGCTCGACCTCGCCCTCGCGTATTGCGATCACCTTGCCGAGAAAGAAAAGGTTCAGGCAATGGCCGTTCAGTTCCTGTTCGAGCGGCTGTTTGACCCAATATTTAATGCAGCCCTGTTTCGGGTCAGTGTTTTCCCAGTCGGCACGAAATATCGCGAGCGTGGTATCCGCCCCTTCCTGTGCAAGGAACAACGCCGCCTCCCCTGCCGAGTTCCCGCCGCCGACGACAAGCGCCTTTTTCTTCACCCACGGATACGTCTCGCGAAAATGATCGTGGACATGCGGAAGGTCTTCGCCCGGCACGTTCAATTTCCTTGGATGACCATCGCCCCGATCGCAAACAAAACGTTCCGCGTCCGGTATTCGCCCTTATCTGTCACGACTGAAAAAAGGTTCGAGCCTTCTTCTTCGCTCCTTTGCGTCTTTGCGGGAAACTCCTCTTTCCTCACGTCGAGCACGGTTTCTTCGGTCCGTACATTCAGTTGATTATCCAAAACGAAACGCACGTAATAAGAAAGTAGTTCTTCCCTAGTCGGCTTTTCCCGTGCGGGTTTCAAATCGCCCTCATTCAGCTCAAGCTCACTTACAGTAGAGAACAC
>JAUCQE010000506.1 GCA_030372865.1 Pyrinomonadaceae bacterium | reverse complement strand
TTCGGAACTGGTCGGCAGCGTCAGATGTGTATAAGAGACAGCGGCCGAAACCGTGCCGCCGACCATGATCGCCTGTGCGACGAAACGCCCGTAAAGGTGTCGCGCGCGTTCCGCCTCGGCATCGTCCCTCGGCAATAGGTTCGCATGCAGGTGGCAACCACCGATGTGGCCGAAGATCACGTATTCGATACCGCTTGCGTCGAGCGTGTCTTTGTAAAATTTCAGGAACCCGGAAAAGTTCTCGTCCGGCACCGCCATGTCCGTCCCGATCTTTTTCTGCTTGTTCCTCACGACGCGTTCATTCACCGAAACGGGCAGAGCATGCCGAAACGCACGCATCTTTTCGCGGTCCTGATCGGTCGTCGTGAACCACGAACGGTCGAGGTCCGCATTGTGCCGCTCGAGCATGTCGTTCCACGCCTCGAACAGCGCGTCCTCATTCTCGGCGGTCGTTTCCTGCTCAAAGAAAATGGCTCCAGCCATTCCCGCCGGCGTCTCGGGAAACTTCTCGCGGATAAAGCGCAATGCCCGGTCGTCGAAATATTCGATCAGCGAGGCATCGACCGCACCGCCGCCGTTTCGCGCCGCAAACGACGCCGCCTTTGCCTCATCGACGAAGGCCAGCAGGTCCTCGTTCCGCTCAAAGAAAACGATGCCGGAAAAGAACCCTTCCGGCTTTTTCAGCAACCGCAGTTCGATCTCAGTAATAATCCCGAGCGTGCCCTCGCTGCCGATAAAAAGATCGATCGCATCGACTGGCATCTGGTTGAAATAACCCGAGACGTTCTTCCTTACGTTCGGCCGTTTATACGTCGGCACCTTCGCCGTTATCTTCTTGCCGCTCTCGGTTGTCAACTCGATACGGCCGTCCGCGTTCGAACACACCTCGCCGCGTTTCAGCGTCAACACTTCACCATCGGCAAGAAAAACACGCAGGCCCGTCACAAATTCCCGCGTCGCACCGTACTTAAAGCTCCTCGCACCCGACGCGTTCGTCGCGACCGTGCCGCCGACTTGACAGCTCCATTCCGTCGGGTCGGGCGGATAGAAAAGCCCCTCGCCCTCGACCGCTTTGGTAAAGTCCGCCAGCACCACTCCCGGCTCGACCACCGCCGTCAGCGAATCCTTATCAAGCCGCTTTATCTTGTTCAGCCTCTCGAGCGCGACGACGTAACCGCCGAACGGGATCGCGCCGCCGACCGTTCCCGTGCGGGCACCTGAAACCGTGACCGGCACGCCGGCATCGTTCGCTTCACGCAGTATCGCGGCGACATCGTCCTCGGTCTCCGGAATAAACAGCTTGTCCGCATGGCCGCCGGGCATATTGCTGGCGTCGATCAAATGGTCCTGAAGCTCTTCCGGCTGAGTCTTTACGAGCATACCTGAAATCTATCGTAACCTGCCGATGCATTACAACTTCACCGGGCCG
>JAUCQE010000505.1 GCA_030372865.1 Pyrinomonadaceae bacterium | reverse complement strand
TTCGGAACTCGTCGGCAGCGTCAGGTGCGTATAAGAGACAGGCCGTGCGACGCTGAGATTCGCGAGGGCTTCCATCAATCTGGCGGCCGTTAGATACAGAACGTGCTCGGAATGTATGTGCCCGACCTCGTGTGCGATGACCGCGAGCGTTTCTTCCTCATTAAGCCGCTCGATCAGCGAGGAATGGAGGACGATTATCGGGTTTTCGACGCCGCCGGTGAAGGCATTGACTACGGGATTCTGCTGGATAAAAAGATCGGGCATCGCAACGCCGAGCGTCGTGCAGGCGATCTGCAATTTCGCGTGCAGGTCAGGGCACTGCTTCGGCGTGACCTTTACGGCACTCGCCATGAACTGGACCCGGATCGCCGATTCGCCCGTCACCTCGAGCAGTTTCTTTAACGCACTGTCGATGCCCGGTATCGCCTTCAACGCAGCGAGAGCCTTGCTGTCGGCGGGATGGATGTAATCGTGCTTGCTGAGATCGGCCCACTTCTTGTGCGGTTCGTTGGAGAGCGGAAGCTTGCACTTGCCGCAATTCGCACTGTTGTTCTTGTAGCCTTCCTTGACGGAATTACGCTGCCCGCAATACCGGCAGCGGACAAAGAGGCTCTTCGTCACCGCGGCCGATCCGCCGTCGTCTTCACCCTTTTTTCTAACCATATGACAAGTTTATTAAAACGCCCTGAGATTTACCAAATACTTTATTCGCGAGGATTAACGAGCGGGATGTGCGAAATGTTCACCGCCGCGGCCATTTACGCCGGCCGTTTCAGTATCGCCACCGTCTCGACGTGATGCGTCTGCGGGAAAAGATCGATCCCGGTGATGGATTCGATGACGTAACCGGCTTCGTCAAAGCGGCGAAGGTCGCGAGCAAGCACGGAAGGCTCGCAGGCAACATACGAAACCACACGCGGCGAAAGCCTGATCAGGCGTTCCATCGTTTCTTTCTCGGTCCCGGCCCGCGGCGGATCGAGCAAAACGAAGTCAACCGGGCCGCCGTCGTAATGCGCGAGGAACCTGCGGACGGAATCGACGATGAAATTTGTGTTGGAAAGCCCGGCGTTCTCCGCGTTCTTCCTCGCGAATTCGATCGCGGCGGGGTTCTCCTCAACGCCCGTGACGTTTTCGAACCGCCTCGCGAGCGGCAAGGCAAATAAACCGACGCCGCAGTAAAGATCCAACGCATTCACGCCCGAAAACCCGCCGATAGCAGTCTCAACC
>JAUCQE010000504.1 GCA_030372865.1 Pyrinomonadaceae bacterium | reverse complement strand
CCGTCGTGAGCGACCATG
Source organism: Pyrinomonadaceae bacterium (assembly GCA_030372865.1). Lineage (GTDB taxonomy): Bacteria > Acidobacteriota > Blastocatellia > Pyrinomonadales > Pyrinomonadaceae > OLB17. The sequence goes on along the minus strand of JAUCQE010000504.1, from coordinate 14,430 downwards.
CCGATATGCTGCAGGTCGGGGCGAGGAACATGCAGAACTTTGCCCTGCTGAAAAAGCTTGCCAAGGCCAACCGCCCGATCCTCCTGAAACGCGGCCCTTCGGCGACGATAAAAGAATGGCTATCGGCGGCCGACTACTTGCTGCACGGCGGTAATGAGAACGTCGTACTCTGCGAACGCGGGATCAAGACCTTCGACAATTCTCTGCGGAATACGCTGGACCTCGCCGGGGTCGCGCTTATGAAAGAGATGACGGATCTTCCGGTCATCGTCGATCCCTCGCACGCGACCGGAAAGCGGAGCATCATCGGGAAATGCGCGCGGGCCGCGATCGCGATCGGCGCGGACGGCGTTATCGTTGAGGTCCATCCGCAACCAGAGAACGCTTGGTCCGATGGTGCTCAATCGCTCACATTCGATAACTTCGCCGAGATGATGGTGGGACTCTGCGATCCGGTAAGAGCCGTCTACGACCGGCAGCCGGTCAGAGCGGCCGCGTGAACATGCGATTTGCACCGAACTATTGTTTAATAGTGGCGTGCAGACAGAGTTCAAAGAAAAGGCGGAAGCCGGTTGGCGTCAACGTGTTTATGAGATCGTCTTTGAAGCCGAAACGCCGGCCGGCAGGATATTTGATATCACGGTCATCTCGCTGATCCTGCTCAGCGTCGTCACGGTCTTCCTGGAAAGTGTCCGTTCGATCAGGGAAGTATTCGGGCCGGAACTGCTGATAGCAGAGTGGGCGTTTACAATACTTTTTACGATCGAGTATATCCTGCGGCTAATATCGGTCCGCCGGCCGCTTCGTTATGCCCTGAGCTTTTACGGGTTGGTCGACCTGCTGGCAATATTGCCGACCTACCTCAGCCTCTTTCTTCCGGGTACGCAGTACCTCTTGGTCATACGAATACTACGGCTTTTGAGGATCTTCAGGATACTCAAGCTGACGTCTTATATTTCTGAAGGCCGGGTGATCAGCACGGCTCTCAGGGCGAGCAAGCAAAAGATCACGGTCTTTCTGGTAGCGGTGCTTACGATAGTTACCGTGGTCGGTTCGCTGATGTACGTGGTCGAGGGCGAGGAGCATGGTTTTACCGATATACCAACAAGCATCTATTGGGCGATCGTCACGCTAACCACGGTCGGGTACGGCGATCTCTCGCCGAAGACCGGCCTCGGTAAATTTCTTGCTTCGTTAGTGATGATAATGGGTTACGGGATAATTGCCGTGCCTACGGGCATTGTGACAGCCGAACTGACGCGTGCGGCGAAGCCGGTATCGACGCATTTCTGTCCGGAGTGTCATGCCGAAGGGCACGATGTAGACGCGGTCCACTGCAAGTACTGCGGCACCGCGCTTTAGGGTTTATTCGATAACCGTAAGTACCTCGCCCGACGCCACGGTCTGGCCTTCAGCGACGCGCATTTCTTTTACGACCCCGTCCTTCGGCGAACGCATTTCGTTCTGCATCTTCATCGCTTCGACGACAATTACACCTTCGCCTTTTGCGACCTCGTCGCCTGCGTTCTTTAGAATGCGGACGACCTTGCCCGGCATTGCCGTCTTGATCACGACGACGCCGTCGGCGTGGGCGTTGTTCGAACCCGAGCCGCGGAGACGTTTGGGGTCGATCAGCTTGACGTCGGTCGCCTTGCCACGCACCTTGACCGTGTACGAACCTGCGGTTCCCGGAGTGACAGACGCTTCGCTGATCTTGCCGCCGTTCTTGAAAAGGTAGACACCGTTCTCGGGTTCTGTGACCTCGAGGTCGTAAGTGATGTCGCCGACAACGGCAGTGACGCGGTCGCCGTCCATGCGGATCTCGACATCCAGGCTTTCTTTTTTTATCTCGGCCTTGAGTTTCATCACCTAGATTGTAAACGAGAAAAAGGCGGCCGAAAAAGCCGCCTTTGAGGATATTTAGTGTGCGGGCCTGTTACGCCGATTGGCCCTCGCCTTTCACCTTATTCGGCTGCGGCGTAATGCGAAGGTAGGGTTTTACTTCGTTCCAGCCGGCCGGGAACTTTTCTTTCGCGTCTTCATTCGAAAGTGCTGGGACTATGATGCAGTCATCGCCGTCCTTCCAGTTAACCGGCGTCGCGACGCTGTATTGCGACGTCAACTGAAGCGAGTCGATAACGCGAAGGATCTCGTCGAAATTGCGGCCGGTGCTTGCCGGGTAAGTGATCATCAGCTTGATCTTCTTATCGGGCCCGACTACGTACACCGAGCGGACCGTGAACGTGTCGCTTGCGTTGGGATGGATCATTCCGTAGAGGTCAGAAACCTTCCGGTCAGCGTCGGCGATCATCGGGAAATTGACTGCTGTGCCCTGGGTTTCCTCGATGTCCTTTTCCCAGCCCATGTGAGATTCGAGAGGATCCACGCTGAGCCCCATGACCTTAACATTTCGCTTTTCGAATTCGGGTTTGAGCTTCGCGGCCATTCCCAGTTCGGTCGTGCAGACCGGCGTGTAATCTTTCGGATGGGAAAAAAGGACGCCCCAGCTGTCGCCCAGCCATTCATGGAAATTGATCGTGCCTTCGGTGGTCTCCGCGGTAAAATTCGGTGCTTCATCACCTAGTCTCAGTGACATATTCGGTTCCTCCTATTTTGGACTTTCCAAGATTATATCAGATGGCAGAAGCGGCGTGTATCTGCCCTTCAGGCCTCGGGTTCGGCTGTTGCGCCGGTTTCCGCCGCAGGCCTAATGCGGAGGAGATGGATGCGTTTTTCGTCGGCTCTTAAAATCTCGACATCAAGGCCATAAAGAGAGAGCTTTTCGCCCTCTTTCGGGACGTAGCCTGCTTCGCTGGTGACCATGCCGGCAATTGTCGAAAAATCCTCGTCCTCGATGTCGATCTCGAATAGCCGTTCGATCTTGTCGATGCCCGTTGAGCCGAGCACGTCCCAGTAACCGTCCTGCCCCTCCACGATCTCGATGATCTCTTCTTCCTCAATATCCTCGTCTTCTATCTCGCCGACGATCTCTTCGATAATGTCTTCGACTGTGACGATCCCGGCTACGCCGCCATATTCATCGATAACGGTCGCGAGCTGCACGTGGTCGAGCTGCATTGACTTGAGAAGCTCCGACGCGGATTTCGTTTCGGGTACGAAGTACGCGGGACGCAAAATCTCCTCGATCGGCTGTTCTTCCTTTCCGAGAGCCCAGGCTTGAAGCAGATCGCGGACGTAAATAACGCCCTCGATGTTGTCGATCGAATCGCGGTAAACAGGCAGCCGCGAGTACTTTTGGTCGACTATGAGGTCGCGGGCGGCACGCACGGTCGCATCGATCGGCAGGGCAACGATCTCGGTCCTCGGCGTCATTATCTCGCCGGCACGCGTGTCGCTGAACTCGACCATCGACTCGATCAGCTCGCGGTCCTTTTCCTCGATCAGCCCCTCAGCCTCGCCGACTTCCATTAGTGCATGAATGTCGTCCGCATAGTCTTCGCTTTTTTCGTCGGAGGAATCGGGCGTTGTGGTCGTGTCGAGCTTGGACTGCTCCTTCGAGGTTCTCAGCAGCGAACTGATCGGTGCCGAGACAAAGGAGACAACTAGGTAAAGCGGCTTGACCGCAGGCAAAAGAAGCAGCAGCACCCCTTCGGGATTTCTTCGCACGACCAGCCGCGGGACGATCTGGCGGAATAGCACGGTGGCGGCAAGCCCGATGAGCAACGCGTAAAGCACGACCTGCGCCCGAATGTAGGTGAAATCGAGAACAGCGATGGTCACAAGCACCGAAAAGCCGATAAGCAGAAGCTGGATGGCGGACGAAAGCGCGAAACGAAATACCGGCCGGTTCTCCAATATCTCTTTAAGGAAGCCGGCGGCACGCGGACGTTCCTCTTCGGCGTCCCCCGCGAGGCGGCGAAGTGAGATGTCGCTGAGGAGCGAGAACGCAAGATCGATCGTCGCCAGAAAAACCAACAACGCGAGCAAAAGGGCTCCAACGGCTATTTCTATCTCCATAGGTAGACAGGATGAAATGTTAAGTGCGCCGACACCTATTTGCAAACTTATGTTTTACGGAGAAGCTTTGCGGCGGAAGAGTCGAGCAGCCAGTAGAGTTTGCCGTCAGCCGGCGAGACGCCCTGTGCCGGCCGTTGCCGGATGTCGATCTCTTGTTGGTGAACCTCGGCGACCGCTTCGGCTTTCGCCGCTCCGGAAACCAGGAACATTACGTTTCGTGCACTGTTTATCGCAGGATAGGTAAAGGTGTAGCGAAGCTCTCCGAGTTGCGGTACGTCGTTTACGACGGCAAGCTTTTCGTCTTCATTAAGAGCGGCCGTATTCGGGAAAAGCGATGCCGTATGGCAGTCGTCGCCGAGTCCTAAAAGAACGACATCGAAACGTTCAATCTTAGACAGAGCCTGCCGGTAGTTTTCAACTACCTTTGCCTGGTCATTAAACTCGGTCATCCATCGGTGAATCCGCGATGGGTCAATATTCAACGGCCGGAACAGCGTCTCGTCAGCCATCCGAAAATTACTGCGTTCACCGTTGGGCGGGACATTTCGTTCATCGCCAAAGTAAAACTCCACAAACTGCCAATCTATCGGCGACGAGGCGAGCCTTTCATATAGCGAACGTGGCGTCGAGCCGCCGGAAAGTGCGATGGGGAAAACGCCGCGTTGCTTAATAGAATCAGCAGCGATCGCTTCGATCAATTCCGCCGCGCGTTCAGTCAGGCGGGCGGCATCTTCAAGCACCTCGATGTGTGACATTCCATCGGTCATGCCTCGGTGTTTTTCCATATGCGGCCGTCGGCTGCGAGCAGGTCGTCGGCCTCTTTCGGCCCCCAACTGCCGGAGCGGTAATTCGGGAAATTCCGCGGCGGGATCGCAGACCAGACATCGAGGATCGGCGTCACGATCGACCAGCTTGCCTCGACCATATCAGCTCGCTGGAAAAGCGTCGCGTCCCCGATCATACAATCGAACAGCAGGCGTTCGTAGCCTGTGCTGAGCTGCTTGCCGAAATGGTCGACGTAGTTGAAATCCATGTCGACCGCGCCCATCTTGACGATCGGGCCAGGCACCTTGGCTCCGAAATGAAGCGTGATGCCTTCGTCGGGCTGAATGTGGATCTCGATGCGGTTGGTCGTCAACCTTTCGACCGGCGTGTCGCGGAAGAGCACGAACGGGGCACGCTTGAACTGGATCACAATGCTCGAATGGCGCGTCGCCATCCGCTTTCCGGTACGGACATAGAACGGCACGTCTGCCCACCGCCAGTTGTCGATAGAGAGCTTTAGTGCCGTATAAGTCTCAGTCGCGGAGGCGGGCGATACCTTTTCTTCGCTGCGGTACGCCGGGACCGGCTTGCCGTCGATCTCGCCGCTGTCGTACTGGCCACGGATGGCGTTGTGCAGCGCATCTTCGGGCGAGAACGACTTTATCGCCTGCAGGATCTTCGCCTGCTCGTCACGCACCGAATCGGCCTCGAAGGAGACCGGCGGTTCCATTGCGGTGAGCGTGACAAGCTGAAAGATGTGGTTCGGTATCATATCCCGCAACGCGCCGGCGGAATCGTAGTAGCCGCCGCGTTGTTCGACGCCGAGTTTTTCGGCGACTGTCACTTGGACGTGGTCGATGTAGTTCCGGTTCCAGATCGGTTCCCAGATGCTGTTCCCGAAACGGAAGACCAAAAGGTTCTGGACCGTTTCCTTTCCGAGATAGTGGTCGATACGGTAGATCTGGCGTTCTTTTAGGATCTTTAGAAGATCGGTGTTCAAACGCTTTGCGGATTCGAGGTCGTGGCCGAAAGGCTTTTCGTAAATGAACCGCCGCCAGTGCCCGTTCTCTTCTTTGCCGAGCCCGTTCTTTACGATCTTCGCCGTGACGTTCGCGAAGAGGTTCGGCGGTATCGCCATATAGTAAAAGAAATTCTCGGGGATCGACATCGAGGTGCAGACCTCGGCGAGAAGTTCTTTAAGGTCCTTGAACAGCTTTTTGTCGTCGTCAAAATCGCCCCCTGTATAGAACGTCCGGCCGCAGAACCATTTGATCCGCTCCTCATTGCCGTTCTCTCCCGCAAACTCTTTGAGGTTCTGGATCATCTGGTCGCGGAACTCTGTCGTCTCGAGTTCCTGACGGCCAACCCCGACGATCGCAAAGTTCTCCGGCAGGTAGCCATCGTTGGCGAGATTGTAAAGTGCAGGGAAGAGTTTACGTTTGGTCAGGTCGCCGGTCGCTCCGAAGATGACCATGACGCATGGGTCGGCAGTTTTTTGGGATTCGGTCATTGGGATAATTTAACCACAGAGAGCGCGGAGAACACAGAGAATTAATCGATGTCAGATAATTTAGATCCGAGACTGCTCTCGGTCGAATGCCGACAGCAGAGCACTGTTAATTAGATCTCAGTGTGCTCTGTGTTCTCTGTGGTTACCCGATTCCTAGTTTATCGCGCAACTCAAGTTCTCGGGCGTTCATCTCGCCGTCGTCGGTCTCGTGGTCGTAGCCGCACAGGTGGAGCACGCCGTGGAGTATCAGTTGCCGTATCTCCAGATCAAGCGTCAGGCCGTTCTCATCTGCCTGCTTCGCCGCCTGCTCGGCCGAGATGACAATGTCGCCAAGGAAATGCTCTTCGTGCGTTTCGAATTCGTCGGCTTCGTGAGGGAACGAAAGCACATCGGTTGTCGCGTCCTTTCCGCGGAAAAGCTTGTTCAACTCCCGCATCCGCCGATCTGAAACGAACGCAACAGAAAACGTCCCGCCATTAGTCTCGTCAACATCGGCGAGCACCGCGGCGGCGAACGGCTTGAATGCAGCCGCTTCGACCCTAACTTTTCTTTGCAGATTAACGATCACCGTCGCTGCTAACTCCGGAGTTAGTGTGAGCATCGTACGCCTGAACGATCATCTGAACGAGCTTGTGGCGGACGACGTCCTTTTCTGAGAAGTATACGAACTCGATGCCGTCGAGGTTTGCGAGGACCTGTTCGGCTTCCTTCAGGCCGCTTTTTTGGCCGCGGGGCAGATCGATCTGTGTGCGGTCGCCGGTGACGACGGCCCTCGAGCCGAAGCCGATACGCGTCAAGAACATCTTCATTTGCTCGCTGGTAGTGTTCTGTGCCTCGTCGAGGATGATGAAGGCATCGGACAGCGTGCGGCCGCGCATAAAGGCGAGCGGGGCGATCTCGATGATACGTTTCTCGAGCATCTTTGTGACCTTCTCCGAATCCACGAGATCGAACAAAGCGTCGTAAAGCGGCCGCAGATACGGGTCGACCTTGTCCTGCAGGTCGCCCGGCAGAAACCCGAGCCGTTCGCCGGCCTCGACCGCGGGACGTGTCAGGATAATACGGCTTACCTGCTTCTTGAACAGGGCGTCAACGGCCATCGCGACTGCCAGGTAGCTCTTACCAGTGCCCGCCACGCCTATACCGAATACAAGATCGTTCGTCGCGATCGCGTCAAGGTACTTACGCTGGTTGGCGGTTTTCGGCGCCACCTGCTTCTTACCGGCGGGGTTAAAGCGTGCCCTGAGAAAGTAATCCTTCAGGCTGTAGGCCCGGTCCTCGGCTATCTGCTTGAACGCGTCCTTAAGCTCTTTATCGGTAAACGTGCTGCCCTCGTCGAAGAGTTCGCTGAAATCCCTGAGGATGTTCTCGACGGTTTCGATATCGCGCGGGTCACCGTCGATCAGCAGTTCGTTGCCGCGAGCGCCAATGCTTACGTCGAGCAAAGATTCAAGGTATTTGATGTTTTGGTCTTGGACGCCGAAAAGCGTGTTGAGGCCTTGTGGCGGAAGTTCGAGTTTTCGAAGATTGCTCAAATTGAAAAAGTCCCCGAATTAGATATGTCTGGTACAGAACGAGGCTACTAGATGCCCTAAACGATGTCAATTATTTCCTTTTAAAGGATTGGCACATGCTTTGCACGTATTGATGAGTACATTTCGGAGTGTTCGGCTTTAGTATCTTTTGGGCAAAAAGGGGGAAGAGCAATGCTTATTGATCTGGAGATTTTGGACTACGCGACCGACGAGCGTACAGAAAACATACAGGCTTCAGCAAATGAATCAACGACGACGTCCTCAACCGCGTCGATCCGACGAAAGGTCTCGAATGGGGGACGAGATCGCGAAAGCGAGCTTTACACGCGTGCGTGGGCTATCTACAGCCGGGCACGGGTGCGTCGTCCGGTTCAGGCAACAAGCATCTTTTAACGGCAAGGGGATAAACGGCGGACGGCCGAATCCGAATCTAGGGAGAACGCGGCAAACGTTGCCCCGTTCTCTTTTTTGTTTGACGAGAGCGGGCGGCTGAAAAGCCCGATTCACAAGCCTTGGCGGCTTTGCCTGTGCGGCGGTTCGTGTGATATTCTTACTCCTTTGTTAACCAAACGATTTCGCATCTATTACAGGAGCACTTTAATACAAAATGGCTAATAACGGAGACGTGAAGATCGGCAAGGTCGTTCAGATCATCGGCCCGGTCGTTGACGTTGAATTCGAGGATTATCTGCCGCCTATCCACCAGGCACTTCGTATTACATCAGAGGGATTTCAAGTTGAAGCACCGATCGACGTCGTCGCCGAGGTCCAGCAGCACCTTGGCGAAGGCCGCGTACGTGCGGTCTCGATGCTTCCGACCGACGGTATGATCCGCGGCATGAAGGTCGAAGACCTCGGCGGCCCGATCACCGTCCCGGTGGGCAACGCAACGCTCGGCCGCGTTATGAACGTGATCGGCGAGCCGGTGGACGAACTCGGCCCCGTCGTTTCCGATACGAAATACCCGATCCACCGCCATGCTCCAAGCTTCGACGAACAGTCGACGCAGCTTGAGATGTTTGAGACGGGCATCAAGGTCATCGACCTTGTCCAGCCCTTCCTCCGCGGCGGTAAGATCGGCCTCTTCGGCGGTGCGGGCGTTGGTAAGACGGTTCTCATCATGGAGCTGATCAACAACGTCGCAAAGGGCCGCGAAGGTTTCTCGGTTTTTGCCGGCGTCGGCGAGCGTACCCGTGAAGGGAACGACCTTCTCCGCGAAATGGTCGAGTCGAAGGTCATCACCTACGGCGACGAGTTCATGCACAGCTTTGAAGAGACCGGCCGTTTCGATCTTTCGAAGGTCAGCCAGGAAGCGATCAAGGACTCGAAGGTGTCGCTGGTCTACGGCCAGATGACGGAACCGCCGGGAGCACGCCTCCGCGTTGCTCTCTCGGGCCTGACGGTCGCTGAGTACTTCCGTGACCAGGGCAACGACGTACTCTTCTTCGTCGACAACATTTTCCGCTTCACGCAGGCCGGTTCCGAGGTGTCCGCACTCCTGGGCCGTATGCCTTCCGCCGTGGGATACCAGCCGAACCTGGCAACGGAAATGGGCGAGATGCAGGAACGCATCACCTCGACCAAGACCGGTGCTATTACGTCGATCCAGGCCGTTTACGTGCCGGCGGACGACTACACGGACCCGGCTCCGGCAACGACGTTTGCTCACCTCGACGCTGTTACGGCTCTTTCGCGTCAGATCGTTGAGCTCGGCATCTATCCGGCAGTTGACCCGCTTGCTTCGAACTCGCGTATCCTCGATCCGCAGATCGTCGGCGACCTTCACTACAACACCGCACAGGAAGTGAAGAAGATCCTGCAGCGTTACAAGGACCTTCAGGACATCATCGCGATCCTCGGGCTCGACGAGCTTTCGGAAGACGACAAGCAGACCGTGGCACGTGCACGTAAGATCCAGCGTTTCTTCTCGCAGCCCTTCACGGTCGGCGAGCAGTTCACGGGCCTCAAGGGCGAGTACGTTAAGGTCGAAGACACGATCAAGGGCTTCCGCGAGATCCTCGACGGCAAGTGCGACGATATGCCGGAACAGGCGTTCTACATGGTCGGCACGATCGAGCAGGCTCGTGAAAAGGCCAAGAAGATGGCCGCAGGAGCGTAAGCAAGGCAATGCAAAGAGGAAATGGATAATGAGGAACCGGGTTTCTTCATTGTCCATTTTCCATTAACAAATTAATTATGTTGAAGCTTGAAATTGTAACGCCGGAACGCAAGGTCGTTGATGCCGAAGTAGATTCGGTAACGGTCCCGACCGCTAGCGGTGAGGCAGGTATCCTTTCGGCGCACGCGCCGCTGATCTCGGCATTAAAGCCTGGTATCGTGACGGTCGTGAACAAGGGAAATACCGAGCGTTTTGCGGTCTCGACGGGGTTTGTCGAGGTCAGCAACAACCGCGTTTCGGTGCTGACGGATATCGCTGAATCGGCCGAGGACGTTGATGTAGAACGGGCGAAAGCCGAGCGAAGTGAAATAGAGAAAGAGCTTGCGGGAATGGCAACCGCGGCGGCCGAAGAGACGGAAGAGATCCGTGAGCGGCTTGACCTGGTCAACGCAAGAATTTCGTTAACAAAGATGTAATTTTTTCATTTTTTGCTTGACGCTGTACCCAATTTTGGGTATTCTTTTCTTGGCTAGAGCAATTTTGAAAATTCATACAAGTTTCGGGTAGCAGTCTCCACGGCTGTCGCCCGGATACAGGAAAAGACGCTTGGTACGGTGTGGGAGACGTATTTAGCGTCTTTTCCGCTTTTAAACCAAAATATCCTTTTCAGAGGATCGAAAGGCGTTTATAATCTCGCAGAATATGAAGCACTTTCTCCCGCTCGCCGCGCTGCTGTTTTTCTCATTTTCAACCTATTCACAAGCGGTTCTAACTGCAATCGACTCGCCGTACAGCCAGAACTTCGATACTCTCGCGTCGAGCCCGCTAAATAGCGACATTCCGTTCACGTCAAATTCGACCCTAATTGGCTGGTACATCACGAGGCCGGTCTATTGGGCAGGCAGTGGTACGGCGACAGCTGGGACGTTCTTCAGCTTCGGCAGTTCCACGGGGTCTACGGAACGCGCGTTCGGCAGCATCGCCGTCACGAGTACTGGAACGCTTTATTCAGGCCTTCGACTTAAGAACCAAACAGGCGTTGCGATCACCTCGCTCGACATAACCTTCACCGGCGAGCAGTGGCGAAAGGCGAACAACTCCGCGGTTCAGATCCTGGCGTTCGGCTACATGCAGTCAGCAATTGCGGACGATCCGACAGCGGTGTTCACGCCTGCGTCGCAGTTCGACTTCGCTTCACCGATCGCGAGCGCCACGACCGGCACCGCGCTCAACGGAAACCTGGCGGCGAACCGAACTCTGATCTCCGGCACGCTCACGGTGTCGATTCCTCCGGGCGAGGAGATCATGCTCCGTTGGGCCGACGCGAACGACGCAAACGAAGACCATGGCCTGGCGATCGATGACCTAACAGTAATTCCGCGAGGCAACGTTGTTCCAACCTTGGCGTCGGTTAGCGGCAGGCTCTTGCGGCAGGACGGCCGTCCGGTGCCATTCGCCCGCGTTGTTCTTATCGGAGGGCAACTCGCCGAACCGCGATTCGCGATAACCAACCACGCGGGCGTCTATCGTTTCATCGGCGTTCCGACCGGCCAGGAATATACCGTGTTCGGCAGCTCAAAGCGTGTAACATTTTCGCCGGGCGGCCGGACTCTGACGCTCACCGGTGACCTGACGGGTTTTGATCTGACGGCAAAGTGATTCACAAAAAGTCGGGGGTTTTGTTTTGCGTGCGGCGGTCTGCTAACCTTTGCCCGTATGGTTAAATTACTGGTTTCATTCGCCCTTGCGGCGATGTTGTGCGGAATGGCGATGGGTCAGGTCGATACTGCAAAGTACGCTGTGTTTGATGCGAAAGGGAAGCGCGTCTCGCTTGCCGAAGTCGCGACTGCGATCGACAGCTCGGACGTCGTCTTTCTCGGCGAGTTTCACGACGACTCGGTCGCTCACGCCCTTCAATTCGAGATATTCAAGGCGGCAGTCGAACGCCACAACGGCCGCCGTCCGGTCGTGCTTTCGCTTGAGATGTTCGAGCGGGATGTTCAGGTCGTTCTCGACGAGTACCTGAAGGGATTGATCTCGGAAGACCACTTCATGCGAAGCTCACGGCCGTGGGGAAATTACAAGACCGATTACCGCCCGCTGGTCGAACTCGCGAAGGAAAAGAAGCTGCCGGTCGTTGCTGCAAATGCTCCGCGTCGGTACGTCAACATGGTCTCTCGCGGCGGCCGCGGTTCGCTCGCCTCGCTATCGAAGGAAGCGAAGCGATGGCTGGCTCCGCTGCCGTACGCCGAGGCTTCGGAGGCGTATTCCAAGAAGTTCAAGGCTTTGATGGGCAAGAGTGCCGAAGCTATGATGGGGCTCGACAGCATCCTGAGCTCACAGTCACTGTGGGACGCGACGATGGCTTATTGGGTCTCGGAAGCTCTCGAAGACCACAAGAACGCGCTGGTCGTACATCTTAACGGCGGTTTCCATACTGAGCAGCGGCTCGGGACGGTCGAGCACCTAATGAAGTATCGTAAGAAGTCGAAGCCGCTAGTCGTCACGATGCGGTACGAAAAGGAATTTCAAACCTTTGATGCCGCTAAGCACACAGACGCCGGCGATTTCGTGATACTGACCGACGCCGCACAGCCGAGAAGCCAGCGGTAAAATAAAAAGGACGCGAGTAAGATTCCCGCGTCCTTCATCACTTTAAAGCCCTTCGTAAACGCTATTTCGGCCGTGCCGCGGTGAACGAGACAACTCCGATGCCGGGGACGTCCATCGTTCCGGTGATCTTTTCGCCCTCGATCTTTCCCGCAACCCCGATGACCGTCGGGCTGCCCTGAACGTCTGCGTTCAGCGTTGCCGACATCTTGTCCGCGCTTACTTTTCCTTTGTCCAGGCTGCCGTTGCCGACCGCCGACGCCATCGAGCCGGTGAAGTCCTCGCCGGTCTGCTTGATCTCAACCGCGAGGTCGATCAATTGCCCGCCGGCATCGACCGTGAAGGTCCACTTGCCGTCGATGTTCGCCGACTTGGATTCGGTTTTAGCCGGCGGTCCGCTTTCGGCTGGCGGCGAGCTTTGCCCGTGGGCCGTACCGGCAAGTACGAAAAGGGAAAACGCGAAAGTAAGCAGCATCAAGTTCTTTTTCATATTTCTTCCTAAACAGAGTATCTGCGACATTATGCTTGTGATGCGGAAAATCTTCAACCGGTTTCATGCGGCCACGCCGCCGCTCCACGTCTTTTTTCGAAAAACCGCCTCGTCCCAAAATCCCTTATGGAGCTCAATGTCGGGCCGCCCGCTCGCCGGCATTATCACACCGACCGCATCGTACCTGGTCGCGATCCCTTCGATACCGAAGATCTGCCGGTACGCACGCGCGGCCCTGACGATCTGCCGCTGTTTTCTGACGTCGATAGCCGTAAGCACCGGCACGAATTCACCGCTCTCGCGCGTCTTGACCTCGACAAAGCACAGCGTTTCGCCGTCGAGGGCGATGATGTCGATCTCACCCGTAACGATCGCCCCGCGTGTGTCTCTGCCGATCGGGGCCCTGAAATTCGTCAGCACGATGCGGTAGCCGCTCTGCACCAGGAACGCCTCCGCCAGCCGCTCGCCGCGTGCACCAAGCTCTGCTGTTCCGCCGGCCGGACGTTGGGCCGCCTGTTCACTCATCATCTACGCCAAATTCCGGCTAAACCCGCTCAGCATCTTCCTGACCTCAACGACTCGGCCTGAATAATCTGCATGGGCCGCGTCGTTGATCATCTTCAGGTCCCGCCCTAGCAACGCAAAATACTCCAACCGGTTGGCAAGCGCGATCGCATATCCAAGCGTCCTTGAAGCCTCCGCGTCGCTATCTTTTCCTGAAACTTCGGCGATCGCAGCCGCAATATCGACCGCGGTCTTCCGCAACGAATTTCGCAGCCCGAACAACTCTTCCCTCGGAAACTCGGCCGTCACTTCGTAGGTTAAAAGTGCGAGCTCGTGTGCCTTTTGCCACACTTTCAGATTCCTGAAATCCTGCATAATTTCTAAGACAGCCTCCAGCCGCGGGCCGCCAGCTTCCGAAAGACCAAAAAAAGTTTAACTCGATCTGGCTGGTAGCTGGCGGCTGTTCTTAAACAATTACTTCGTCGTTATCCGCCCTAAAGACACCCATTCCCCGATCTCGCAGCTGGCGGCTGTCTTCTCTGAAATAAATTCTCCCGATGTTCCCCCGCCTCTACGGTTCCGCCACAAAGTCGACGTCCTGCACCGAGTCGAGCAGTGTTATCAGGCGAGTCGGTTCGGCGAAGGCGTAGCGTTTTGAGGTGACGGTGACGACGTAGGTTTGGCCGGCGGCGAGGCCGTCGAGCGAGTAGTAGCCAAAGCCGTTCGTCCTTGCGAGGCGTGGTTCCGCGAGCCCGCCGCCCTCTATCCTCACCGAGGCGTTCAATATCCCGAGCCCGCCCGCCGTCGTCACACGCCCGCCGACCGAAACGCCCGCCGCCGGCCAAACCTACGTCGTCACCGTCACCTCAAAACGCTACGCCTTCGCCGAACCGACTCGCCTGATAACACTGCTCGACTC
>JAUCQE010000503.1 GCA_030372865.1 Pyrinomonadaceae bacterium | reverse complement strand
AGTTTCAACATACCTTCCCTGATCCCGCCTTCGTTCCTTTTGTAGCTGTGCCGGAGACGCTCGGAGTAGGCGATCAGTGCGGCATCGCGGCCGGCGCCTTTTGGTGCGATCTCGCTCCGTCGGGGCGAAAGCAAACCGAGTTCCGGTGTGAGAATGTTCCCGAGGTCGAGCGACCGCCGCGGGAGCGATCGATCGTCCGCGTCGACGAGCCGGGCTATGACCTGATTGCTTAAATCCGAATTCATCACACCGTTGTTAAGGGACGATCTCCCAATTCGCTGCAATGAGGCACCTGAGCAAGTCGCGTGCCCATTTCTTGTGAGAAGCCAAGATGATTCAGCGACCGTGCTCGGGGAAAGTCCGTGGAGTTCGGTCGTGAACGCTCCTCGTTTCGGGAACTCGCTCGCGTCCCCGTAAACCAGCGTCGTCGTGCACCTTTGGCTCCATCTTCTTATCTTCTGCAACGACCGGCCTGCTGCCCTCGAAATCTCGAAGTAGATCGGTGAGTGACCGGAGCGGTGTCTCGCTCGCGGATTCGACAACCGCTTGCAGGTGACTCGCCTCGCTCGCGTTGCGGGTGTTCGCGATCCGCAGCTCCAGCATCGCGATCTCGCCGGAAGTGAAGATCGGGCGGTGAGACGGTTCGGCGAACAAACCCAGGATCGAATAGCTTTTGAATTCGGAGGCGTCCCGCGTCGCGGACTTCGCGATCTCCTTCGCGCGGGCGAGATCGTCCTTAAACGTTTTCTCCCGTTCCTTGGCCTGGAATTCGACCGCTCGGCGGAGCGTTCGGCGTTCGCGGTCTTCTAACAACTCGTGCATCGTGCGATCGAGCAGGGAGGCGCTCTGGGGCAAGTCCACATCGTGGAGACACAAATACGTGATCGCTCCGGACTCGGGATCGGTAACCGGATGTTTCAGGAACCGGTACGAATCGCGGAAGATCTTCAAATCCTCCGAGGCCTTATCTACCTCGGCTTTCGCTAGAATCTCCCGCGCAAGGGCCCGCCCCGCAATCGTTTGGAGCTTATGCGCGCCGAAGTCCGCGGTCGGGCCCGACTTGGCCAGCCTGCGGTACGCTGGGCAGGCCATGTCTGCCGCTTCGATCAGGAGCCGTTGACTCTGCCAGCTACTCTCGTACTCGGCTCTCTGTCCGAGTCGAAGCGATAGCACTTCCACCTCCGCGAGTTGCAGCGGGGAATAGTGCCCTTCCGCAGGACGATCTTCCGGAATTCCCTTGAGGATTTTCTCGAGCGTTTTCGCCTTGCAGAGTTCCAGTTTTCTCCCCCGCTGAATGTTGGCGAGTTCCTCGCCCAGCTTGGCTAGAATTTGGTGTCGAGGCTCCTCCGATTCGCGTTTTCCCGTTCGAACCGGGGATTCGTTCGACTGACGCACGAACATGTATTTAAGCTTCGCAAAAAATGATTCGCCCGAGGCCTGGCGTTCCTTTTCGTCGCGATCGAGTTCCGCCATCGACACGGCGCGATCACCTCCGACATCGGTGCGTCGATAGTAGCCTTTCGCTCTCAACTCCGCGTGCTCCTTTTCGTGAGCGTGAGCCCTAAGTTCGGCGATAGTTTTTTCGGCAATAATCGACCTCAGATCGTACTTACTTCTCGGTGCGATCTCGCCCGCTTTTTCGAGCTCGTTTCTCACCCTTTCGAGGTATGAGAACCTGCGCATATCTACGCCTTCAAGGCATCGTTCCTGGAGCAAATCGAGCTGCTCTTTCGTGAGTGACGGCGGAGGAAGTTTGCGGCCCGTCTTACGGTACTCGGAGCGGATTCGATCAGCCTGCTTGAGAACACGAGCGGAGTCGGTTTGGATTCGGATTCTCGAGGCGTCCTCCTTCGCCAGCATCTTGCGCAGGATCGCCTTTATCTGGACCGAAGGGGCTGCCCGCTGATCGGGTTCCGTGTCCGCACTTCCCGGTTGCATTTCCCGAAGCGAAACCCTCATCTTTCCGCCCCTCACCGGATCGCTGACGGTGAACCGCATCCGGTCGCCATGTTCGAGCAGACGGTCGATGCGGGAGTCGATCCGGCGGATCTCGTACTCGGCGAGGATCGCGTCGCGCAAAACATTTCGTTCGAATGCGAAACGTCCGCCGATTTCCTCTTTCGTTTTCATACTCTCGCCGGACATTGAACGATCATCGGCAGCGTCACTGCGATCAATAATCTTCTCGGCGTGACGTCGAGAACTTTCGCGCAAGATGATCGTGTCCATCTTCTCGCCTGCGGTTTCGATCAGGTAGCCGAGGACAAGAGATTTTCCGGCATCGCGGCGTACGTAGTGCGGGAGCGCTTCGCGCGGGATCCGGCTCAAAGCCTGTCTCTCGCATTCCTTCGTGAAATATTGCTTTTGTAAGGCGATGTGCACGTGTGGATTGGCGGTGTTCCGGTGCATCGCGGCCGTCCACAGCAATCGATCCGCATTTGCGTGCCCTTCGAGGCTTTTCACGGCTGCGCGGACGATCTGTTTTACCGCTTTTCGTCGCCGTGCTTCGTTCTCCCCTAACCGTCGGTAATCGTCGTCGCGAAACGACAAGACGAGATGTTGAAGCTCATCGTTGGTGGGTCGGCCCTTCGCGACACCGATCTTGAGGGAATTGTTGGCGCTTTTGACGGACAGTTGGTCGGCGAACGCGTTGAAGAGCTCGCGCGAATTAGGCGGTTCGCGTTCCGGGTCCAGTTTGCTGTGGGCGATGTAATGCACCAGCCCGCGGGAGCTTCCCCTCTTCGACTGCACGCTCGCGACGATCCTCATTTCGAATTGGTGCCGGGTTTAGGTTTTGCGGAACGGTCCGAGCCGAGCCCTTTTATCCTGGTCGCGAGATACAAACCGTCCGAATCCTCCCACTCTGCTTCGATACCGTGATGGACCAGGCATTTCTCGAAATCGGCGATGGATTTGGCGATAAGGTTCGCCATCGTCCCGTCGGCGACAAGGACGATCTTTTCGTGGCTCGTCCCCGGCGGGGCCGTCATCTCCATCAGCTTGGTGAGGAGGATGTTCATCACCGTCACCGACAGGCTGGATAAAGAGTAGAGTTCGCTCAAGAATATCGACGTCTCGCGCGAGATGGCCCCGTGCCGATCCTCAAGCCGGGCGACCCGTTCGACGATCTCGTCGAGGCGCTCGGAATCCGCGACGCGTCGGCGACCCTGATCGATCAGCAGATCCAACCTGTCCCGGCACCGGTTCGCACCGAAACGCTCGTGCCGGTCGGACAAGGCGAAACGGATCATCCGCCTGACGAGCGCGGACCGTCTCTCGCCCGTTTCCTTGGCGATCTCGTCGAGCATTTTCTCGTCCGACCGGTAGGGTCTCACGCACAAGGGTCGCCCGTGCTCTCCGTCAACAGGGCCTTCAAGTTTGCCGATCACGTTTTCCCGTTCGCGTTTTCTCATTAGATCGAATCGAAGTTCACAGCTCACAACCCCAAACTAAACAACGGTTGTAAACCGGCCTCGCGACACGAACTTCGGCAAAACACGTGCCGCGGTCGGAGAATACGATCCGCGATCCGGTTCGTAATCTTGATTACAACTTGTAATTCGAACGTGTTAAGGGACTTGTGAGGATTACGTGGCCCCAATCGCGGTCTATCCTGTCGTACGTTTACGAGCAGCTTCGTCGTTATTTTCGACAAGCCGCCTCCTTCGGCTCATTTATTCACCGAAAGAGACGCTCCACTGCACCTCCGTACTAAGTTCCAAAGCGCTGGCACGGTAGTTGAATGGCCACTCTCCGGAGATACGAACACCCGATAAGGAGCCGATCAATTTCTATGACAACGATGCCCGAGAACAACCGCCCGGCAAGATCCAACCCGGAGCGCCCCATCCTGCAGATCAACCGCCTCGATTACATTAAGATGCACGCGAAGATCCTCAGCGCAACCGACAAGAGGCTGAAGAAGTACCTTCAATTCGCGAGCGAACAAATGGGCACGAAGATCACCAACGACGACGTGGTCGAGTACGCGCTCAATCTGCTTTTCGACCGTGACGGGGCGTTCAAAAACTGGAGCAAATCGAAAGCGTGAGCGCCCGGGTTCGATCAAGACGAGAATGCGGAGGGCAGTTCCGCTTTCACACCGAACTTCGGGTTGTCGACGCTCGTGCTCGAAAACGCTCTATGCCGATCAACTATCTTCTCGATCTCGATCTCGAACGGCCTGATACTTAGCTGATCCCTATCGGACGCAAGACGCTCGGTCAGGAATTCGAGATCTTCTGGCAGCAAATCTTTTCCGGTCGCTGAAGCAGCACGTGCTAGACGGTCGGCGGCCTCCTGAAAGTAGAATCCGTCATGCCCTTTCACCCACCGCCAGGTTACATGGTGACCGTAGCTTTGCTGCACCAGCTGCATCCAAAAAGACCTGTTACTCTTCATCCGATTCTTGCCGTTCATCGTGTCGACGACGTATCGCGAATCGGAGAACATCTCGACGCGGCACGGCCGACGAAGTTCCTCAAGGGCGGTCGTGCACGCGAGTATCTTGGCCTGCTGATTGGTCACCGGCCCCAGGTAAGTCGATAACAGTTTCAACTCGGCCCGGTTGCGATCCACGATCACCGCCCCGCCGCCCGCAGATCGATCCGCCGAGCCGTTCCGAAGGCACGAAGCGTCCGCGTAGATCGACACGATCGGCGTGTACGTACCGATCGCGTGGGAGGGGCCGCTGTCGTTTACGATCTTCGAGTTGGTCATAACCCGCTCCTCACAGAAAAAGAGGGCACCGAAAGTTTCCGATGCCCCATTCACTATTCAATCGTCACGAAGGTGATTCCTCCCGAGACACTCGTCTTTTAGAACTGATCGACGAAAGGCTCCGCGACGTGCGATTGTTCGTCACTCTCACCCGTGTAGGCCGGTGCGGCGAGCTCCGGATTATCGGGTACGGCGGCACCGCTTTCCGGCACGTCGGTTCCTGTCTCTTAT
>JAUCQE010000502.1 GCA_030372865.1 Pyrinomonadaceae bacterium | reverse complement strand
CAACATCAATGACTACCGTTTGGGTTCAGGCCTCCTCAATAAACTTCGTCCGGTGACTTTCAACTGGATGGCCGGTAACGCACCCGATCTTGGGTTGGTTGCCGAAGAGGTTGCCGCGATCGACCCGCTTCTCGTCATCTACAACGACAAAGGCGAAGTAGAAGGCGTCAAATACGACCGCATCGGCGTTGTGCTGATCAACACTGTCAAAGAGCAGCTTTTACGGATCGAGCAACTTGAGCGGGAGCTGGCGGAACTGAAGAAGTTGATCGAGGACAAATACAAAGAGGAGAAGCGTTAGAACAATGAAGAAGATAACGGCAGCAATACTCGGTGTTTTCCTCTCGCTCCTCTTGCATGAGAATGCATCGGCACAAAGTGATGAATTCAGGTATCAAGGTAATCTGGTCTTAAACGGTCAACCGGCGAACGGCAGCTACGATTTCGAGTTCCGTTTATTCAGTTCATTTGTGGGTGGAACACAGATCGACGTCACCAGGACACACCCTGGGATTCAGGTAACGAACGGACTCTTTGCAGTTTCATTGCTATTTGACGACGGATTTACCGGCGGCACCCGATATCTCGACATCAGCGTCCGACCGGCGGGCAGCGGGTCATATACCGCATTAACGCCGCGAACTTTCATCGCGACCACGCCCTATGCAATGCGGAGTACGAACGCATTTCAGGCCGCAAACGCCACGACCGCCGAAACGGCACAGTCAGCTGCGTTTGCCGAAAAAGCCGGAAGCGCGCTGACCGCCGGGAGCGCAGATGTCGCAGCGAATGCGACCAATGCGACCAATGCGACAAACGCCGCAACAGCGTCTAACGCCTTAGCCCTGGGCGGCTTGGCCCCGAATCAATATGTTTTAACGAACGACCCGCGTCTTACCGATACGCGGTCGCCCGCACCAGGCAGCACGAACTACATTCAGAACGGGACTACGCAGCAACCTGCGAGCAATTTCAATATCAGCGGCAGTGGGACCGTCGGAGGAAATTTGAGTATAGGCGGCAATATAACGATTCCCGTTACGACGCGTTATTTCTCGATTCCAGGCGTAGCTTTTCTGCCGACTACCGATGCGGTCGCATACGACGGACAGAATGCGCGTTGGGCAACCGGCGGAAGTTCGGCCGCTTTCTCTGCACCCGTTAATCTGCCCGACGGGGCCAACATCACCGAGGTGAGACTGATCTATTTTCGTGGTGCCTCGGAAACGATCTCATTTTCGTTCCGACGGTTCGACCCGATGACGAATACGACACAGACGATCGCGTCGGGAACAGGTTCAGGGGCTTCGTGTCCATGCAGTTTGGTGCCCTCGCTTGGTCCATTCACCATAGTCAACAACCAGACGCACAGTTATTTTGCTCTTGTCGGGTGGAACGTGAATTCCCAATTTCCCGATGCGCACAAGATTCAAGGACTCCGCATTACTTACACGGTTACAGCACCATTGCCCTGATCATCGGGCGGACGCGATCTACGTAAATCAGGTGTGTGAACTTTCGTCTCGGTGTTTTGTAATGCTTTCGGTCAAACGGGGCGGCGGGCCTACGTTTAGGAATAGAGCCCTCCTAAAAACGTCGGTTCGTGCCGCCGCTCCGTTAACCGAATTCATTTCTGAATTCGGCTTGAACGGCTTATGTGGACGATGAACCGGGCGAGTCGGATCTGCAGCGGAGCCTTAAATGGGCTCCGCTCTTTTGTTTGACTTATAGTGTCCGGGAGACTAACCTTATCCTTTTAATGCTGTCTCTTATACACATCTGA
>JAUCQE010000501.1 GCA_030372865.1 Pyrinomonadaceae bacterium | reverse complement strand
TACGAGATACACAGCGCTGTCTCGTGGGCTCGGAGATGTGTATAAGAGACAGGAACGGGATTACGCATTTCATTGAGCACACGGTCTTCAAGGGCACCAATCGGCGTTCGGCGATGGAGATCGCGATCGAACAAGACCGCCTCGGCGGAAACCTTGACGCGTTTACGACGCATGAGGAAACAGGATTCGCCATCAAGATGATCGACGACCGCCTGCCTGACGCATTCGACCTGCTGGCGGATATGCTGACATCGCCGAGCTTCGATAAGGCAGACCTCGAAAGCGAGCAGCGGGTGATCATCGAAGAGATAAAGATGACCGACGATTCGCCGGAGGAATACCTCGGCGAGCTCTTTTATGCTGCCGCGTTTCCCGGCCATCCGCTCGGCCTTTCGATCGCGGGAACGCCGGCATCCGTGAAGACATTCGGCACTGCGGCAACCCGCGAATACCACGCGAAAGCCTTTCGTCCCGCGAACCTGATCATCGCCGCCGCTGGAAATGTTGATCACGAAAGGATATTGGAACTAGCCGCAAATAGCTCGCTGATCGACGGAGGGGCGGATGCTGCAGACATCATTTCGGGCGAGGCTGCTCGCGTCGCTGCACCTTTCGTTATCCGTCAAAAGCCGGACCTCGAACAGGCACACATCATCATCGCGACGCCTTTCGTCCGGGCCGCAAGCGAGCGCCGATATGCGGCCGATCTGTTGGCAAACATCATCGGCGGCGGCACCTCCAGCCGGCTCTGGCAGAAGGTCCGAGAAGAACGCGGGCTTGCATACAGCGTCGGCTCGTCGGCGATCCCTTTTCACGATTGCGGAATATTTTCAGTATCGGCCGGCACCTCGCCCGAACAGGCCGAGGAACTGGTAGATATCGTCATCGCCGAGCTTCGAAGCGTTGCTAAAGATGGGATAACTGACGACGAACTTCAGTTGGTAAAAGATCAGACGCGTGCATCGATCTTGCTTGGGTTGGAAGATTCTGCGGGCCGTGCGGCAACGCTCGCCCACATGGAACTGGTCCATGGGCGTCAGATACCGCTGGAAGAATCCTTGGAGCGCGTCGAAGCGGTAACCGTGAACGAGGTTATCGAGGTTGCTCGCGAATACTTTATTTCGGAAAACGTCGCGTTCGCCGCACTCGGCGATCTGGAAGGCATCGGGATTACGCGGGACCGTCTTACCATTGAACAATAGTCATATCGGCAATATAATCCCTGCGATGAAAGGTGCTGACCTCCGCAGAAGCTTCTTATACCTGCTGATCGGATCTGTTGCGATCAGCGCCGTGTTCGGCATAGGCGTGGTCCTGTTCGGCGATTTCGGCGAGTTTGAAGTTCGCGTTCTGATGACAACGCTAACGGTCGCTGTAACCAGCATTCTCGGACTTGCGTGCGGAGCGTGCATCGAAGCCGGCCGCGGACGGAAGCTGCCGCTCGCCGGGATCGTTCTCTCGATTCTGGCCGCAGCGGCTTTGCTGCTGATCATCTGGAACGCCCTGGACGACAACGAGACTTTCATCAAATCGACGCTCACTCTCGTTACGCTCGCCGTCGCCTGCTCGCACCTTTCACTATTGAGGCTGGCCAGACTCGACCGCAAGTTTCAGTGGTCTTATTCGGTCGCCTTCGGATGCGACTGGCTGCTCGCGGCGATCATACTCTATTTGATGTGGCTTGAGCCGCAAGGCGACAGCGACCTTGTTTTTCGCGTAATGGCCGTGCTGTCGATCGTGATCGCCGCAGTTACGGTCGTGACGCCCGTGTTTCATAAGCTCAGCAATACCGAACGTTCTGTCGACCAAATCGATGAAGAGATCACAGAACTCGAAGAGCGTATCGCAAAGCTAAAAGATGAAAGGTCGCGGCTAAAGAACGTTAATGACGGCGAGTAGGTCAACCCCGGTATTCTATCGGGTCGCGAACGCCGGCCTGCTCAAACCCCCTCAATCGCAGAGCGCAGGAGTCGCATGTGCCGCAGGCCAGGTCCTCGCTGCGGTAGCACGACCATGTGAGGTGGAGCGGAGCGTTAAGTTCGATCCCCTTTTTGACGATCTCGGCTTTGGAAAGATGGATTATCGGCGTGCGGATCTCGATACGGGTATCCGGTTTGGTTCCGGCATCGATGGTCTTTTGAAATGCTTCATAAAACTCCGGCCGGCAATCCGGATAACCACTTGAATCCTCGGCAACGGCACCGATGTAGATACTCGTCGCCCCGATCACCTCAGCCCAACTGGTCGCGATCGCGAGCATATTCGCGTTGCGAAACGGGACATAGCTTGTCGGGATCTCTTTCGAGTCTAAGTCGGCGTCCGTGACGGCAATATCGGAATCCGTCAGGGATGAACCGCCGATCTTGGCGAGATACTCGATCGAGGCGTCCAGACGATTCGTTATTCCATAGTGGTCGGCGATCTCGTTGAAAGCCCGCCGTTCTCTTGCCTCCGTGCGTTGGCCGTAAGAGATGTGGAGCAATGCGAGTTCCTCGTTCTCCGCAGCCGCAATGGCGGCGGAAACGCAGCTGTCCATTCCTCCGGAAACCAGAACGATCGCCGTCATTTTGCGAGCCCTTCCTGGAGTATCTGCGACAGCCGCCAGATCATTTCATTCCCCATGTCGTCCATAACGTACTGCACGACCGGCATGTCATCGACGGTGATCGCCATTGCGATTCGGCCGCGGCGGGAGTAGACGATGCCGACGTCGGAGCGGAGGCGGTCAAGCGAGCCCGACTTTGAGGCGACCGGAACTGTGTCGAGCGCATTGCGGCCGATGCCGTCCTTGTATTGCTGGCGTTTAAGAATTGCGATCATCTCGGCGGATGCCGCTTTTGAGACCACTTCGCCGCGTTCGAGCATTTCGAGAAGCTTAACCATGTCCCGCGGCGATGATCGGCCAATGCCGAAAAGTTTGTTCAACGGCTCATCGTAAGCCTTGGCATCACCGCCTCCGCCGATCTTTCTGAGCGAAAGCGTGTCCTTTAGCCCAAGCTTCGCCATATGATCGTTGACTGCGTTCGAAGAGATCCTATCTAGAACCAGATTTGTCGCCGTGTTGTCAGACTGGACGATCATCAACGTCGTCGCGGTTTTGAGGTCGATCTTCGTACCGTCGGTAAATTCGAAGAGGATTCCCGAACCGCCCGTCTTGTTCTGTTTGGTCAGTTCGAATTGGTCGGTCCAGGCGACCTTTCCTTCTTCGATCTGGCGATAGACCTCGGTCATTATCGGAAGCTTGATCGTGCTGGCGGTGCGGACCTGCTCGTCGGCGCGAAGCGCGTATTCCTTTCCCGTGTCGAGATTCTTCGCATAGATCCAGACCTTGCCGCGGAAATCGGCGATCGCTTCCTTGATCTTTTCATCCAGCGTTGCCGAGGTCGCAACCGGCGAAGCCGGGGCTGGGCGGGTCAGCCTCTGAGCGGAGACGGACATTGCGATTGACAGAAAGGCGAGGGCAACAAATAGCTTTTTCATACTCGATATTCTTCGCTGGGGTCTAAACGCCGTGAATGTCAGGCCCCCATATATATTTGTGAAGCTGAAGGTTAAGCCGGACCGGCAGTCCGCTGCGGGCGACGGATTCGGCGATCTCGGCAAGGTTTTCGATGCCGTGAACGGGCGATATCAGGATCTCTTTTGCCCGCTCGGGCAAATGGTACTTTTCGATGACGTCTTTCGCAAACTCCCAATCTTCGAGGTTTGCGATCACAAATTTGACCTCGTCGCGGTCGGGACGCAGTAGTTCGAGATTTGGCCAGTGATTGCGATCTACCTCGCCAGAGCCGGGGCATTTTACGTCGAGGATCACCTTCGCCCTGCGGTCGACCGATACGGTCGAGACATAGCCGCCGGTTTCGATCAAAACTTCATAACCGCGGTCGCAGAGTTCCGTGATGAATGGGAATATATTCTTTTGTGCCAGCGGTTCGCCGCCCGTGACTTCAACTAGCGGGCAGCCAAATTCATCAAGCTTCTGAAAGATCGTTTCAAATGAAAGTCTATCTCCGCCAGTGAACGTGTACTCGCTGTCGCACCAAACACAACGCATCGGACAGCCCGTAAGGCGTACGAAAGAACAAGGCCGTCCGGCATGGGACGACTCACCCTGAACGGACAGGAAAATTTCGGTAATTCGGAGATCCATCAAAATGTTTGACCGGACTCACAGAATAATTCCTTTTGAAACTTCCTGTCTAACACGGGCATCTTTGTTGGGCCGCTTTTGTTGAAAGTTATCTTTCGGCTAAACTTCGGATATATGCGAGAGCAGCTGAAACGATTCATTGACCAAATGGAGGAAAACTCCGTCGCCATTATCCCTGCAGCTCATGAAAAGAGCCGCAGCTACGACACCGAATACAAGTTTCGTCAGGATTCGGATTTCTGGTACCTCACCGGCTTTCCGGAACCGGACGCGGTAGCGGTGATCGACCCGCAAAACAAGAAGTCGCCGTACACGTTGTATGTAAGGCCGCGTGATCCGCTTATGGAAACATGGTTCGGTCGTCGCGAAGGCGTTGACGGGGCGGTCAAGAATTACGGTGCGAACAAGGCAGTGTCGATCGAAAAGTTCGCGGCAGATCTGCCAAAGCTGCTCGACGGGCGTGACAAACTTTATTACCGCTTTGCCGTCGATCAAACGCTGGATCAACAGATACTCTCATATCTGACCGAACAGCGTGTCCGCAGGCTGAAGACCGCCTATCCGCCGCACACGATAATTGACCCGACCATCATCACCGGGGAGATGCGCCTGCACAAGACGGCGGAAGAGGTCGAGCTTATGCAGGTCGCGGCAAACATAGCCGCAGAGGCCCACATTCTCGCGATGAAGAAGGTCAAGCCCGGCATGAACGAAGGCCAGGTCGAGGCCCTGATGGAAGCCTATATGAAGGACAAAGGGGCGAGCGGTGTTGCGTATAACTCGATCGTCGGCGGCGGCGACAATGCAACGATCCTGCACTATGTAGAGAACAACATGCCGTTGAAAGACGGAGACCTTATCCTCATAGACGCAGGTGCTGAATATAAGGGGTACGCCTCAGACATCACGCGCACGTTCCCGGTGAATGGCAAGTTCACGGAAGCCCAGCGTGAGGTGTATGACGTCGTTCTCGATGTTCAGCTCCAGTGCATCGAGTACACAAAGACCGGGAATACCGTTAGAGGCAGGCAAGAGTTCTCCATTGAACTTCTCACCGAGGGAATGAAGAAACTCGGGCTGCTAAAGGGCAACACCAAGGACCTGATCAAAAAGAAGGCTTATCTCAAGTACTACATGCACGGCGTCGGACACTATCTCGGTCTCGATGTCCATGACGCTGGCAGGTATTTCACAGATCAGGGAGCAAAGAACTCGAAACCGTTAGCCCCGGGGATGGTATTGACCGTCGAGCCGGGCCTGTATATTCCGGCGGACGACAAATCCGCACCGGCGAAGTACCGAGGGATCGGCATCCGCATCGAGGACGACGTCCTTGTCACGGAAGACGGCAACCGCAACCTCACGTCAAAGGTCACGAAGGATCCGGACGAGATCGAGGCAATAATGGCGAAAAGCCGGAAATAACTCATGCACGGGCCCGCGGATGTTTTCTCGGGCCCTTTTCACTTCAAATGCAACTAGAGCAAATAATAAGCAACCTGCCTGCGATGTTTGCAGCCGCTTTTGTCGCGATACTCTTCATTCAATCCGGCCTGGACAAGGTGTTCGATTGGAAGGGGAATCTCGAATGGCTGACCGGCCATTTTTCGAAGACGTTCGTCGCGGGAATGGTCCCGATGATGCTCGCGACGATCACCGTGCTTGAACTCGCGACCGGGCTCACTGCAGTCGCAGGCATCTTTTATTATTTGTTCGCGGGCTTGAACACCATCATATTTGTGTCCTCGGGTCTCGGGGCCGCGTCAATCACCGCTCTTTTCTTCGGTCAGCGGATAGCAAAGGATTATCCGGGTGCGGCCGTACTCGTTCCCTATTTTATTTTGGTGCTTGTAATGATGCTGCTGAGCCGGCCGATCGGGCCGGCTCATTGAAACAGCCGTTATGATCGCCTAGCGGCGGAGGGCTACTGCGCCTTCCGGATTATCGAGCTCTGCTATCCGTTTCTTAATAGTATTGGTCAAGAGTCTCACGTCGCCGGCAGAATATTTTGCCGCTCGAAACGCGTCCGCGATCTGCTTATCGGTAAGCTGTTTCAGGAGTGCCGCCAGCCATTGTGCATCCTCGACCGAGAAGTCTTTGACAAGATGATCCTGTTTTCCGTCGTAGGCCAGGTCAAGTTTCCCTTCGGGCGACAGGCCTACGATAAAGGATGACTTGGCGTAGTGGTTCGGATTATTTACGCTGCGGCCAAATTTGGTAAGTATCGGCAAGCTCGTCGCGGCAGTCCGGCCAAACGATGATCCCAGATCGCTGACCACGTAACGAAGCCGGTCGCCATCGGCAATTATAGCGGTATTGTCGTCCTTGAGATCCCAGTTGTTTATGAGCGCCATCATCAATTTCAGGCCGTTGAACTCAGGCGTCCCCAGGAACGGGTTATTCGTCCATTCCCAACGGCCATCGCGTTTATGATTCTCCGCACGTGCTTCAAGCCGAACATTTGTATGGGTTTTTTTGTTCGGGATCTTTAATTTGGGTACGAGGTAATCGATCTCCGTCTGATATCCGACCGCCCAGAGCAGCCTGTTCGCGGCAACTTCCGCCTGCGATTCATCAGCGATCTTTGCTACCCAGACCCGTCCGGAAGCGTCCTTGATACGAAACTTTAAATTATTCCCACCTTTCTCGTCAGAAACGAATGTAATACGACGCAGGTTGGGCTGCATGGCGGTTCCGCCTGCTCCGTGAATCAGGTTTCGCTGCGGTATATTCACAGGCTCCCATAATAATGCTTTCCCCTGCGCGTTCGCCGAGACGGCTGTCATGATCAAGAGGACTGCTGCGGCAAGCAGCGAAGCCGATCGTTCCATTATTATTGTGTACATACTAATCCCCCCTTAGTTGTTGTAGTAATTAAAGTAAGAACGAAGCTCGATCTGACCGGTCGTTATGCTTGGAAGACAAAGCAAACGCGGATCGATAGAAATTCCAGCCGCGGCCGGGACGCTGCTCGTTGGCGCCGGAACGCTGCTCGCCGGCTTAGGCTCTTGAGGTCCGACCCGGTTCGGAACGACCCCGGAATCCACCGTTGCTCCGGTTCTCGATATAGACTGAAAATGCAGTTCATCGCCAAAGACCTCGACGATCATGAACGACAGGTCCGTATCGAAGCCGACAGCAGTCATCGTCGATCGATCCTTAAGGTCGCCTTTGCGCACCTCGCCGCCAGCCCCGGTGACAAAATACTGAATACCATCTACCGGCTTGATCCTCTCGTATGTATGGTCATGTCCGGTGAAAACCACGTCGATGCCATACCTGACAAAGATCGGGTGTAGTGCTTCCCGGAT
This sequence comes from Pyrinomonadaceae bacterium, assembly GCA_030372865.1. Taxonomy (GTDB): domain Bacteria; phylum Acidobacteriota; class Blastocatellia; order Pyrinomonadales; family Pyrinomonadaceae; genus OLB17. The sequence goes on along the minus strand of JAUCQE010000501.1, from coordinate 1,569 downwards.
CTTTTTGTCCGAGCCATGCCGCCCGGCAGACGAGTAGGGCGGATGATGGAAGAAAGCTATCTTCCACTTTGATGTGTCTTTTGTCAGTTCAGAGATGAACCAGTCGAGTTGCTTTCTGTCGAGATATGTCGTGTTGAGCGCATAGAACGAAACATCGCCTCTCTCGAAGCGGTAGTACTCCCGCCCGTTCATATTGAAGTTCTGGTAATTAACCTGGTTGGCCTCATCATGATTGCCAAGCGATGCGTAAAACTTAACGTCCCGCTCGAGGAGAGCCTTGTATGGCAATTCGAATTTTTTTACGTAGTCAGCCGGCTTTTGGCTGTAATACATGTTATCGCCGGTGAGGATTATCGTGTCGTACCGAAACTTATCATGGTATTCGGCCATCATCGAGCCCAGTTCATACTGGGCCCGTGTGCCACGCCCCGTATCGCCAACCGCGAGTAATTTTACCGAGTCCTTTATGTTAGGCAATTTTACGGTCCGTGCGGCAGGAGCGACCGCATCACGCGCAAAGTTGCTGATGCTCGGCGTCTGCGCCGAAGTTAAGACGACCGCGGTGAGCAAAATTAATAGAGCAAGAAACTTCCCTCTGATCATAGTTCCTCCATTTCTGTTTCACGCTTAGGGAATTGCGTTCGGCATAAAATCAAGGATCAAGCTGCTGTCCTTATCCATTACCAACAGGTGCCTCCCAACGAACCGATAATTTACTTCCTCGGGCAACTCCGGAAAGACCAGTAAAAGACGCGGCGGCATCTCGAACCGTTCGCGGCTTTCCGGATATGCCGCGTTGACCTTGAGTGGAACTCCTTTGTTCTCGGCCGCTAAACTTTCGGCCCGCAGATCCGCCAGTTCCGCCCCGGCATAATTCGCCTTAATTAAACGGCGGAACATCTCAGCGGCTTCAGGTGTAAAGATCTCCCCTTGTTTCGATTTGGCCCTTGCGGTCCGGACGTTGGCCAGAAGCGTTGTTTTATGCTCAGTGATCTGCTCCGGCGTAGCCTCTGCCGGGAGCACCGGTATACTAGCCTCTATTTGTCGCCGTTGTTCAACATAGCCCCTCACAGATGACAGGAACAGAACCCGTGTTGACGTGTCGTCCGAAGGCGGAGTCTGCGGAGTTTGGCCAATCGCCATGAAAGAAGCAGTTACAAATAGGCTGAGTACAGCGTTGAATCTCAGGATATTTCGCATAAGGTCCACCTCGTCCTCAACCGTTCGCAAGGTCTATGCCACATCCTGACCAATAAGTCGCAACCTTTTTGGAATGAATAGTTTGCGTGTTAACTGCCAATGAGGTGGGGCCACGAGACAACGGGCTGGTGTCTCAATTCGTTACGGCTGTACAAATAAAAAAGCGAGCCCGTGGGCTCGCCATCTCTTCAATTTTTTTAATATCGCCGGAACTCTAAACTTGGTTCTTCACCGGTTCGATCGACAGGGTCGCCCGATAGGACTTGGACGGAGTCTGCGTGCCTGGTTTCGGTTTTGGGTCAAGCAAGTCAAATTTGATTCGATAGTTGTTGAAAACCACAGAATTGGTGCTGTCTCTTATACACATCT
>JAUCQE010000500.1 GCA_030372865.1 Pyrinomonadaceae bacterium | reverse complement strand
AGATGTGTATAAGAGACAGCTGAATCGAACCCTTCAAACCAAACGTGCAAATTTCCCGCATCACGATCGACACACTTTCGAAAAAGCTCGCGCTTGCGGCGGCCGCTGTAATTGCCGTCATTTTTGGCGCATTTGCCGTGATCTGGGGATTTGCGAACGGGGCGGCTTCGCAAGCAGAATTCGTCGAGGCAGCGGAACAGGCAGTCAGCATTAGCCCGAGCGACCCGCAGACGAACTACGCTTACGCCGTGCTGCTGGACCAATCATTCGGACCCGGCGATGCGCAAAAGGCGCTTGCTTATTACGAACGTGCCGTATCCTTTGCTCCCGGAAATTATTTCTATTGGTTGGAGCTTGGGCGTGCATACGAACGGCAGGGCGACGCTGCAAAGGCCGAATCGGCAGTTCGCCATGCGTTGACGCTTGCGCCGAATTATTCCGCTGTGCAGTGGGCTCTCGGGAATCTGCTGATCCGGCAAGGCCGAACCGCTGAGGCATTCGGGCCGATCCGCGACGCGGTGGCCGGCGATCCGAAATTTACCGAGACGGCCGCGTCGCTCGCATGGCAGGTAAGCGGAAACGACATCGCCGCGGTGAAAGCGATGATCGGCGACTCAGTTCGGATAAATGCCGCGCTTGCGTCGCTGCTAGCGAAAGATAAGAAGTACGACGCGGCAGTCGAATTTTGGAACGCCATTCCGCCGAACGAGCGTCGGGCATTGCCGAAGGAATCCGCCAACGCATTTTACGATCTGTTGGTCGCAGGGCATCGCTATAGGGAAGCGGCAAAGATCGCCGCGGAGTTGGGCGAGGGCGAACGGACGCAGGTCGCGGTCGGCAAGATCTTCAACGGCGGATTCGAATCGGCGGTGCGTCCGTCGGGTGCTCCGCTTTTCGACTGGCAACTGGCAAACGGGCAGAACCCGCAGATCGTTCTCTCGAACGGGCAAAAGCACTCAGGCAGCAACAGCCTCCTGCTCGTCTTTAATGAGGCCGACAGGGCGGCAGACATCAGACGATTCTCACAGGCTGTGGCCGTCGAGCCCGGACGCGAGTACATATTCCGTTACTATTACCGCACGGATCTTAAGACGCAGTTTACGTTCAAATGGAAGATCGGAAATTCGACGGACGGCAGCCCGATCGCGATGAGCGACCCGCTGCCTGCGAAGTCCGAATGGGCGGCGGGCGAACTGCGATTCACCGTGCCGCAAAACACGGACGGCATCTTTATCGAATTCGGGCGTGATACGTGTTCCGCGGGCGTCTGCACCGCGGCGGGCAATATCTGGTTTGACGACATATCGCTTAGCGAGCAATAAGCAATGACGGAAGCGACAAAAGACGAAGCCATCGTATCGGAGAACGGCGGGCCGCTCGGTTCGCGGACGTCGTCGTTGATATTCATCCTGCTGCTTCTCATCCCTATCATTTCGACCATTCTTTTCGGAGCGGTCGATCCGCCGGCGATCGGCCTGCTTGCCGCCTCTTCGGCATTTGTGTTCATTTTGTGGCTATCGACTGTTTGGGGGACGAGCACATTTCTGTTTTCCCGAGATCCGCTGCAGTTTCCGTTGCTCGGATTGATACTCATCGCCGTGATCCAGCTTTTGCCGCTGGGCGGTGAAACGGTTTCCGCGGAACTGGCACAGCTTGCTCCGGCAAGTTCGCTGTCGATAGACCCTTTCTCGACACGGATGTTCCTAGTCCGCGTTGCTGCGGTCTTCATATTCTTTGCGGCCGCTCTCACTTTCATTTCGAATGGCCCGAGGATAAGAAAGACCGTGATCACGATCGTGATCTTCGGGGCACTGATGGCATTCTTCGGCATTCTTCAGCGGCTGGCGGCACCGGAGGCGATCTACGGGCTGAGGCCGACGCCGCAGGCGATACCGTTCGGTTCTTTCGTCAACCAACATCACTTTGCGGCGTTCATGGAAATGACCTGCGGAATGACGCTTGGGCTGGTGCTCGGGAAGGGCGTGAAACGCGATAAGAAACTGCTGCTGTGGATGGCCGTCATCGTGATGGCACTGGCGGTGTTTTTTACCGGTTCTCGCGGAGGTGTCTTGAGCCTTGCCGCAACGGTGGTTACGGCCGCGGCCGCGTCGCTTATCTTTCGAAGTGCGGGCCTGGACCACGGCGAACTCGACGCAGGCGACATTCTTAGCGGCAAGGTAAAGGCGTTGATAGGTGCCGCTGCGGTCGGGCTGATACTTGTAGGGCTCGTCGGCTTTTTGGGGGCGGGCGAGGGCCTGCTTCGCGGCGTTGATCCTAATGCAACCGCGGATGCGACGAGCGGGCGGCTGCATTTCTGGGCGGTTGCATTGAAGATATTTCTAGCAAATCCGGTATTCGGAGTGGGTTTCGATGCCTTTGGTGCGGCGTTTACCCGCTTCGATACCTGGAACGGCACGTTCCGGCTTGAGCAGGCGCATAACGATTACCTGCAGATGCTTGCGGACGGCGGGATACTTGGGTTTGCCTGCATTGCGGCCTTCGTTGTCTTGTTCTTCAAACGGGTTCTGGGTTCGATCGCGAAGGTGGAAGATAGGTTTGAACGTTCAGCGGCGATCGGGGCGTTGGCGGGCTGCGTCGGGATACTGGTCCACAACCTGGTCGATTTTCCGCTGAGGACAACGTCTAACAGTTACTTCTTTATGCTGCTCGTCGTGATCGCGACTTACGGCGGCTCAGCCGTTCATCGGTCGCGGCATCGTTCTCACGACGCTAACGGACCTGAACGGTCACATCCTTTTTCCCGCACGGGGCGGAGAAGCTGATCTGGTACATTCCCGCACGTTCGCTCTTTGAGCGAATGATGTAAAACGCGCGGCCGGAAAGCCCGGCGATCGCCGGCTCCTTTATCACCTCGACATCCTCTGGGCTGTTCGACGCAGCACGAAGCCCGTCTATTTCGCCGTTCTCCATCGAGATCAACAGGCCGATACTGCCGCCGCCGTTGATCAAAGAAACATTTTCCTGGCTCGCGTCGATCTTACAAGGCCGAACCGCGGCTTCCTCGCGTTTGCTTTTGTCTTTGTCTGCATCTGAAGGGCTTTCAGACGATGCGTTTGCGGTTTTAGGTGTTATCGGCTTATTGCTGGGGATGGTGATAATTATCGGTTCGAACAACGACTTTTGGCCGGTGCTTTCGGCCTTCGCAACTGATTCCGCAGGTTTTTCGCCGGCCGGGTCTTTGGCAGCTTCCAAAGGCTTTTCCGAAGACGCGGGTTCGATACTAACAACGCGTTCCGGTGTCGGCGTCGGGGTGGCTTCAGGTTCCGGGGTTTTCTCAAGTGCCGGCTTTACTTCCGCGATCTCAGACGGCTGTACCGGTGTATCGGCGGCCTTTTGAACAACGGCCTCCTCTTTCGGCTTTTCTGGTTCCGCGGGTTTAGGGTCTTCTGATCTTGCGATAACCGTTTCTGCGGGTTTAGGGTCTTCGACTTTTGCGTTAACTGTTTCAGTCGTGATCGGTGTTGCGGCCGGTTTCGGTAGGTCGGGTAACTTTTCCGCGGTCGCAGGTTTCTCTTTTTCGAGTGGGCGTTCTTCCACTACGGCCTTCTCCACTTCGGCTTTCGACGGCTCGACTTGAACTTTCGCGGGCTCAGCCTCGGTTTTGACGGGTTCCGGTACCGGTGTCGGCTCCGGCTCAGTGGGCTTCGGCGGCTCAACTACCGGTTCTGCTGTTGTTTTTTGCTCGGTTGCTGCCGCCTTTTCGACGACCGGTGTTTGTTCAGCGGGCGTTGCGGCGTCGCTGGCCGGCGTTTCCGCATTAGCGGGCCGCTGCGGCAGCGGGCTCGGCCCGATGCGGGCCTCGAGCCCATCAAGTCCGTCGTTCACCTTTCGATAGAGAGCCTCGACGACGATGTACTTAACGAGATCCGGCTGATCGCGGTCGTAGCTCGCGAGGTAATGTTCGAGGGCTTCTTTTTCATTTCCTTGAGCGGCCAACGCGTTTCCGAGTCCCCATTTCGTAGTCCGCCACCAGGCACTTTTTTCCGGAAGGACGCTGATCGCTCGTTTGAAACGGACGGCGGCCTCATCGCTCTTTCCCTGTTCCATAAGGGCTTTTCCGGCGAGGTCTTCGACGCGTCCGCGGAGAATGGAACCCAGCGTTTGCCGCGGCACTTCAGGCACGATGAGAAACTCGCCGCGTGAGGCGGCAAGCGACCGGGCAGGGTAAAGCTCGTCCGCCATTACGGCTGCCGAGGCGTTCGGGACGTTTAGGCCCGCATCAGTTCGACCCGCGAGCGAGGCAGTTAGCTGCGCTGCCTTCTCGACCGCGACCTTCTTTTCCAGCAAGAGCGACGCCGCGAAAAGCGAGCGATGGATGCTCATCGGGTCGCTGCCGGCGGCGAAGCGTTCTGCTGCCGCGGCGATCGTTTCCGGCGACGCCTCGTCAGCTTCGAGCGACGTGAGCAGGGCTTTGAGGTCTGCGATCTGCCGGGCGGTCTCGCTGTCATCGGGGCCGCGTGGGGCCAAAATGCTTGACTGCCTTTCCCCGGCGATAAGTTCGGCAAGGTTTGAGTTCGATGTTTCGACGCGTCCGCCGAGCCGCGTTCTTGCCTCGCCGTTTTCAAACGTGAACCTGTCACGAAGTGCCTCAGCCGCTTCCTTGAAGAAACCCGCGTGCATGCGGGCGATGGCGATCTCGTAGTCGAGGGTCGGGAAGTTGCCGTATTTGCGGGCGGCGATCAGTGTCTTTTCGGCGTCGACCGGCTTTCCGTCGGCTATCTGCCCGCGGGCGAGGGCGATGTGCGACCAAACATAGCGAGGCTCGATCGCGAGAGCCTTGTTCGCGTACTCGATGGCCTTCGCACCGTCCTTGTTCGCGGCGTACCAATAAGCGGCTCCGGCAAGCAGCGGGAGGTTGTTCGCGTTCTTCTGAAGGGCGGCAGAAAGTTCCGTCTCGCCTTCATCGCGTTTCCCGGATTCAAAAAGTGAAAGGACAAGCCCGGTTCGAGCGGCGGCATCATTCTCGTTTGCCGCGAGGATCTGTCGGTAAAGGTCGGCCGCCTGCGCGGAACGGCCAACCGCACGGTTTATGTCCGCCAGGCCGCGTTTTGCCGAAACGGACGAGGGGTCGGTCTCGACCGCTTTTAGAAATGCAACGGCGGCCGCGTCGAGGTCGAAATTCAGCCGGTGTGCGAGGCCGAGAATTTGATAAGCCGCTGACAAAGCCGGGTCCATCTCGATCGCCCGGTTCGCGAGCCTAACGGCGTCGCTTCCGTTCTCGATGGCAATATGGAAGTTCGCAAGCGCGGCAAGACGTGCCGGGTCTTCGGCAAAACGCGATTCGATCAACGACGCGGCCTCGAAAGCTTCTGCCCGATTCCCGCGGAAATACAAATTGCCGGGAATCTTCATGATCACTTCGTTCGCCAGGCCATCGGGCGTGTTCACCGGCGATTCGGTGATCGTTTTCCGCATCAATGCGAGTGCAACAGTAACGTTGCCGGAATCCAGCAGTTCTTCCGCAAGTGCAGCACGAGCGATCATCAGGGATTCGCTTGCTTCCGCAACACGTTCTGAAGAAGGATATGTGGAAACGAATGCCTCGAGTTTTGCGACGCGTTCGTTCAGAGCAGTGGCCGCGTGGGCGGAGTCAAACTGTTCTCGTTCAAGCTCGGCAGGGTCGGGAGTGGGCGTAGGCTCCGGCGTCGGGACGGGCGTGGCCTTTGCTTTGACGACCGCGGATTTCTTCGGGGTCGGCTTTGCCACGGGACGCTGTCCCGAAGTGCTGAAACAGAATATCGCGATGAAAATACCGATTAATGCTGATCTCATATGATCTTCGGCGAGCGAACGGATCGCGGGCCGTATTCGCTCTGCTCAGCCGCCGTAAAATTATTCAAAGTCAAAATCATACCACGAAATTGCAAATGCCTTTGTCGGGCATTATCCTCGTGCCATGAACGAACTAGAGGCCGTCTGGTCGCAAATGCTTGCGAAAGCTGCGGAGGCCGCCCGGGCCTCGGGCAGCAGCGATCTTGCGGATTACCTAACCTTAAAGGCTTCCAACGACCTGCTCAGGACCGCTGCATCGATTTGGTTGTTCGACGCATTTATCGAACTCGCCGCCGACTCGGGCCGTAGAAACCCGTACCTCACCGTCGAACGCGATGACCCACACAATTTCGCCTTTCGGGGCGGAAACATGGTTGGCTCGCAACTGATTGTACGCCAAGGGGTAAGATGTCTGACGGTGGAAGCGGGTTGGACGCGAACGCCGTCCGATGGTTTCATGCGTGGAGGTGCACTCGCGGCGGCAAGGGTACGACATCGAGGGATTCCCAAGGCAAATATGGACTTGATCCTGGTGCCGGGAGCCGAAGCGCCGTCGTGGAAGGTCGTTAACGGGGAGGGGACGGTAAAAGATTTCGGCGAGTCGGATATTCGCACACATTTCACATTGTTTCTTTCATAAAATGCCGCAATTTTTGATTTACACGGTTTCGTATTAAAATTACGGGACACGAACACGTGTGGGAGATTTAGCAAACAGTGAGATCAGAGCTTGAAAAATTAATTGATCTGCAGATAACTGATACAAATCTGCGGAGACTGAAAAACATAATAAACACCGCCGACCAAAAGCGTGCTGATATTGAACAGGAGTTCGAACAGCACGCTTTTTCCATTCGCGAGATACAGAACCGCCGCGACGGACTGAACAGCGAAAGGACAGAACTCGAAAAGCAAATAGCAGAAAACAAAACCTACAACGAACGGGCCGAGCGCAACCTGAAGCACGCCCAGAACCAAAAGGAATACGAGACCGCGATGCGTGAAATGGACGCATTGCAGAAACAGATCGCGCAGCTTGAAACGCAAGTTGTCGAGAAAATGACGGCACTCGAGGAGGTAGAAAAAGAACTTGCCGACCGTGCCGACGAGATAAACAGCCTGGATTCAAAGCGGGCCGAGGCGATAGGGCAATTCGATGCCGAAGTTGCGAAGGCGAAGGATGAATTTGAATCGGAATCGAAGAAGCGAAGCGCGGTTTTTGATACGCTCCCCGCTCAGCTAGCCAACGTTTACAACCGTCTTGCCCAGCGGAGCCGGGACGGTATCGCGGTCGCCGAGGTCATCAGCGGTTCCTGTACCGCATGCCACATGGCTTTAAGGCCGCAGATGGTGCTTGAAGTAAAGCGGATGAACGGCATCGTCACCTGCGAGTCATGCACGAGGATCCTGTACGTGACTCAGCCCGCTCAGAACGAAGCCGCGGCGAGCTAACACACGAGATCGGAGATCCAACGATGGCCGCCCTCTCTGAACGAGAGGGTGGCCTTTTTATTTTGCCCATTCGTCAGCGATCTTTGCATCAACGACGACCGGCACCCCTGCAATATACTCTTCGCCTGCCGCGACCATTGACCGCTCCAGGATCTGAGCCGCATGTTCGGCCTCGGCCGCGTCGCATTCGACGATGATCTCGTCGTGAACGATATTCACCAGTTTGCCCGACGTTCCCTGAAGTGCGTCGTGGAGATGCCGGAGCGCACGCTTGAGAATATCGGCCGAGGTGCCCTGGATCGGCATGTTCACACCGTACCGCTTTGCAGCACCGATCGCCTGCCGGTCGTTCTCGTCGAACCTCAAACGCAGAAGCCGGCCCGAACCCGTCCGTGCGGTACGCGACGCGATGACCTCGCGGGCGGAATCGCGGAGATAGCTGTCGAGCTGGCGGAAGGTGGCAAAATACTGGCGCATCGTGCTTTCCGCCTCGGTCTGCGATAGTCCGGTCATCATCGCGAACCGTTGGGCACCGACGCCGTAAACGATCCCGAAATTCAAACGCTTGGCGAAGGACCGCTGGTCGGCGGTCACGTCCTCGGGTTTCACCTTGAATATCTGTGCGGCGGTTGTCGCGTGGAAATCGGCGCCGGACATAAAGGCGTCGATAAAATTCTGGTCGCCCGAACGTGCGGCAAGAATTCGGAGCTCGATCTGCGAATAATCAGCGATCACGAGCTTCTTGCCGTCGGGTGCCCGGAAGCAGCGGCGGTATTCTTTTTCGTGCGGTATCTGCTGGAGATTTGGGTTCGAACACGAGAACCTGCCGGTCGGGGCACCGATCTGACGGAAATCGGCGTGAATGCGGCCGGTCGTCGGTTCGATGAACTCAAGGATGTTCTCGCCGAAGCTGGTAAGTGATTTCTGGGCGGCACGATACTCGAGCAGTTTCTGCACGACCGGATATTCATCTGCGAGCGGTTGGAGAAGCCATGCCCGCGTCGAATCGGGCATCGGGACGCCGAGATTTCGCAGGGCGTCAGAGACCTGCTGCTGTGAATCAAGGTTGATCTCCGCCCGGCCGAAAAGCGTTGCCTGGGCGACACCGGCGGAAAGCATGTCCTGAAGCTGATCGGCGGCTTTTACCTGTGCCGCACGAGCCGTCTCAAGCTGTTCACGCCAGCGGACGGGGTCAAGATAGATGCCGGTAAGCTCCATCTCGGCGATCGGCATCACGCAGTCGAACTCCAATTGGGCGACCGCTTCAAGGTCATCAAGCGCCAGCCGTTCGGCCATCTGGTCGCGAAGCGGCTTCATTACCGCGGCGTCGCGCGCGGCATATTCGATCTGCGACTGCGACAACTCTGCCGCGGACCAGTCGCTGACCTGCTCGCTCTTATCAAGCTCGATACCGACGAAGAACTGTGCGACGTCCGCGAGCGAATGACGCCGGTCGCTGTCGCCGGCGGCGATCAAAACGCTCGCGAGGTAGGTGTCGAAAATGCCATTGAGCTCACAACCGAAATGATATCGGACCCATTTGGCGTCGAACTTCGAGTTATGGGCGACTTTGGTCACCTTTGGATCAGAGATCAGACGGCGAAGCGGTTCAAGTTCCGGGTTATCGGCCAGGCCGCCGCGTTCCTTGAACGGCTTGAGATCGACGATCACCGCTCCCTTGCCGGAACTGAACTGGACGAGACGCAGGTCGCCCCGGTGCGGGTCCAATTCCGTCGTTTCGGTGTCGAAGCCGAGCACTTCCTCGCCCGAAAGCTCGGTGCAGGCTGCCGCCAGTGATGAGGCGTCGGTAATAAGTTGCGAATAGACTTCCATAGGTTCGCGCGGACTCGTTTTCGTGTACGCCAATTCTATCGCCGTCGGTCGGGAATTCACAATTCACACTCGCAAACGGGTTTTTGGCGTTTACGTAACCGGCGTTTTCGTCTATACTTTCCGTGAGTTTGCCTGGAGAAACGGTACGGCCGCTCCGCGGAGCAAACGCTTGAGGTTTTTGATGCTGCCTTAATAGGCACGCCAGAAAGTTTCTTAGCAGGTCGAGCACGATCCAACCGATATGTGCTCCCTGAAACCGGGAACGCGAACGAGCTTTCCCGATCGGACAAATTTCCAGCTTGAAACAGAAACCAGATCACTGCCGCGGCACCTCGCCTGCGGTACTGATAGAAAAGTAAGTTCCTGCTCGAAGTCCGCCGCTGCCGGCTGGCCGCGGTTCCAGTCTGTAAAGATCCATCCTCAGGCCACGCTATCCCGCAAAACTCCGGGCCAAATATTACAATTCCAAAGGAATTTCGCAATCTATGTCGAAAGAAATGATCATCAGCGTCAACGGACGCGAAAAGAAGATCGCAATATTGGACAACGGCCGCGTGACCGAGTTTTACATCGAGCGCGGTGAAGAGAACTCCGGCATCGTCGGGAATATTTACAAGGGCCGCGTACAGCGCGTGCTGCCCGGTATGCAGTCGGCGTTTGTGTCGATAGGGCTTGAAAGGGATGCGTTCCTATACGTCTCGGATTTCTTTGACGAGGAAGAAGAGATCGAACGCATCGTGATGGAGAAATCCAAAAAGGGTTCTCAGGAAGATGCCCGCCGCGAGGCAAACGACCGCATCGAACGCGCCCGTGTCGAGCGGGAGAAGCAAATGGAGGCTGCGCAGGAGATCGGTGAGCCACTAGTTGAAGCCGGTATTACAGTCGAGCCTGCACCCGCCGAAGAACCGGAACAGCGAGGCGGTCGTCGCGACCGTGGACGCCGCGATCGTCGCCCCCGCGAAGAGGCCCGGACACCGGTTGAAGAGACGTCGGTTGAACCTGCCGCAGAAGTGGACGCGGATGAAGAAGAAACGTTTATCTCGATCGGCGAGCCGTTCTTTGAGCTTGAGGATTCAGGTTTCGAACGCGTGATCGATGACGAAGAAACGGGCGAGCTTTTCAAAGACGCCTATCGCCAAGAAGCGATCGTGGACAAGGTGCGAGCCGTCGAATTCGATATGGAGCGGACGGACGAAGCGGAGGTCGGTTCGCTTCTGGGCTCGATGACCGAAGGTGCGAACGGCTTTGAACGCATCGCCGACGAGGACGACGTTGCTGAAACTCCGAAGCCGAAGAAGTCAGCAGCAAAGTCGAAAGCCACAAAGCGTCCGAAAAAAGGTGAGGCCGCAAAAACTGAGACCGAGCCGGATGCAGCGGCGGAAACGGGTGACGAAACCGTCGCAGCGGAGAAGCCTGCAAAGAAAGGCCGGGCGAAATCAGCAGCCGCGAAAACCAAATCCAAATCGACCAAAGGCAGATCCAAAAAGGCGGCGGGCGATAACGAAGCACTTCCGGATGCCGAAGCAAGCGTAAAAGACTCCGGCGAAACGGCTGAAATGGCGGTCCGACGCGGCGGACGGGGCCGGAGACGTGGCGGGCGTGGCAAGAAACAGGAAGGGGCGGAAGCCGGAAGCGACGTCGTCGGGTTCGAGGACGTTGAAGCGGACGGTGGCGAACCAGAGGTTGCCGAGGAGGTTGTTGCTGAAGTGAAAGCAGCCAAGCCAGAGCCTGAAATAGAAGAGGCTCCGGCAGCGGAAGCCAAAGGCGGCGAGGAAAACCCTGAAGGTGCCGAGACCCGCGAAAACCGCGGTGACCGCAATCGCGGCCGACGCGACAATAAACGCGGACGCGGCGAACAGCGTGACGACCGTCGAGGCGAACGCGGAGAAAGAGGAGAACGCGGTGAGCGCGGTGAGCGCGGAGAAAGAGGAGAGCGTGGCGAACGCCGGCCGCAGCCGACGATATCCGACCTGCTCCGCGAAGGGCAAGAGATCCTTGTCCAGATCGCGAAGGAACCGATCGCGAAAAAGGGTGCCCGCATCACTTCGCACATCGCGCTGCCGGGACGCTTCCTGGTCTATATGCCGACGATCGAGCACCTAGGCGTTTCACGCAAGATCGAATCATCGAACGAACGCGGACGGCTCCGAACGTTGATCCAGCGTATCCGGCAGGACGAAGAGATCCCGTCGGGCGGCTTCATCGTCCGTACCGCCGGTATCGGCATATCTGAAGAAGATCTGCGGCAGGATGCCCGTTATCTTGTGAGGACCTGGGTCGATCTAAAGAAGAAGACCGAAAAGGCCAAGTCGCCTGCCTTGGTCCATCAGGATCTCGATATAGTTCAAAGGCTGCTTCGCGATCACCTTTCGGATGATTTCACAGCGATCCGAGTGGACAGCGAAGAAGAGTATCTGCGAACGGTCGAGTTCATAAACCGGATCCAGCCGCGAATGGTCAACCGCGTGAAGCTTTACACACGCGAAGACCCGATCCTTGAGGCATACGGCTGTCTCTTATACACATCTGACGCTGCCGACGAGTTCCGAA
>JAUCQE010000499.1 GCA_030372865.1 Pyrinomonadaceae bacterium | reverse complement strand
GACACCGTTCCCTCTTTCTCGCCGGTAAATTCAAACAGGATAGACAGGATAAACATGATTGTCCACATATTTATCCTGCCTATCCTGTTTATCCTGTTTGAATTATCTGGGGCTACGAGTTGTCACTCATCACTCTCTTCACCGGAGTCCCCGTCTCGCTTGATGCCGAATTTCTCGAGGCGGTACTGCAGCGTTCGGAACGTCAGCCCGAGCAGTTTTGCGGATTTCGTGATGTTGTTGTCCGTCCGCTCCATCGCCTGCATTATCAGGCTGCGTTCGACGTCCTCGAAATTGACGCCGTCGGCGGGCAGTTTGAACTGCACGTGTCCGTCGCTGCCGTTGGCGGTGGCAGCCATCGCGGTCGCACCTGCCGCCGTGTGCGACATTTCCGGCGGCAGGTCATCGACGGTAATCGTGTCGTTCTCGCAGAGCAGGATCGCTCGCTCGATCGCCGATTCAAGCTGGCGAACGTTACCGGGATAGTGGTAATCGTTCAAAAGCTTGGTCGCCGCGCTGTCTATGGCGATCGTGCGGTCCGAGCCGCGTGTGTGCTTTTTGAGGAAATAATCGATCAACACCGGAATATCCCCGCGGCGTTCGCGGAGCGGCGGAATCTCGATCGAAAGCACGTTCAGTCGGTAATAAAGGTCTTCGCGGAACCGCTTCTCTTCCGTCATTTTCAGCAGGTCGCGGTTCGTCGCGGCCAGCACGCGGACGTCGACCGGTATGTCCTTAACGCCGCCGACGCGGCGGATCTCGCGTTCCTGCAGTGCCCGCAGGAGCTTTGCCTGCAGTGCGATATCAAGCTCGCCGATCTCATCAAGGAAAAGCGTGCCGCCGTCGGCGATCTCGAACAAACCCTTCTTTTCGCCGACCGCACCGGTGAACGAGCCTTTTTCGTGGCCGAACAGTTCCGATTCCAGCAAATTCTCGTTGATCGCCGCACAGTTCACCGCCTGGAACGTGTTGCCCGCCCGGAGGCTGTTCGTGTGGATGGAACGGGCGATCAGTTCCTTGCCGGTACCGCTCTCGCCGCGGATCAGGACGGTCGAGTTCGATTTCGCGATCTTCAGGATCAGCTTCTTGACCTTGTCCATCTCCGGCGAAACGGAAACGATCTCCGTGTCCAACGCCGAAAGCTTGTTCAACGCACGCGAAACGGTGTCGGGCAGCTTTTCGCTGTCATACGGCTTCTGCAGGTAATCGAACGCCCCGAGCCGCAATGCATCGACCGCCGAATCCACCGAACCATGGGCCGTCAGCAGAATTACGATGATCGACTTATCGAAATTCGTAAGTTCCCTCAGAAGGTCGAGCCCCGACATTCCGGTCATCTTCAGATCCGTCAGGACGAGGTCGAACCGCCGCGATTCGACCAACTTCATCGCCGCCTCGCCCGAACTCGCGGTCGTTACAT
>JAUCQE010000498.1 GCA_030372865.1 Pyrinomonadaceae bacterium | reverse complement strand
TACACCGTTCGGAACTCGTCGGCAGCGTCAGATGTGTATAAGAGACAGACGCCATACCGTCGACACATGATAAACGCAGCCCAGCCGCGAAATGTCGACCCGCGTTTCGTGCTTTCGATAATGCGGCAGGAATCGCGGTTTCAACCCGATGCCAAATCATTCGCCGCCGCGAGGGGCCTGATGCAGTTCATCCCTCAGACCTCCGAAGAAATTTCCCGCGAGCTTGGGATCGACATATTTGAACAGGATGACCTGTACGACCCTTCGACCGCGATCTCGTTTGGATCGCAGTACATCGGAAACCTATTCCGGCTTTTTCCTAATCAGCCGGACTCGGTCGCAGCCAGCTACAATGGCGGCGAATCTAATGTCCGCCGGTGGTTGAAGAGGGCGAATACAGGAACGCCTGAACGACTTGTCCCCGAGATCGCGTACTCGCAGACAAAAGACTATGTTTACAAGGTAATGACTAATTACCGCGTATACCGGACCTTTTACACGGCAGAGCTGGATCAGATCGGGCGTTAGGCCTTATCAGCAGCGTTAATTTTCCCGGCATTTGCGCCTTAGGCAGCGATACCGGAATATTATTCATTCAAGGTTTGTTTTGACCCAAAGTATAACGTTATGCGGTTAATGATAATTCTTGTCCTCGCGGTTATCGGACTTTCGGCCTGTGGCGAAAAGCCTGTCCAAGCACCTTCCGGAAAGGTCGAACGTTATGAACTTCGCGGTAAGGTTCTCTCTGTCGATAAACCGAACAAAAAGGCATCGATCGAACACGAAGCGATCCCGGGCTATATGCCTAAAATGACAATGGACTTCCCGATCAAGGAAGACTGGGTCTGGGAAGACCTTTTGCCCGGGGTCGATATTCGGGCGGAACTCGTGGTGGATAATACCGCGAAGGACCCATATTGGCTTGAAAAGGTAGTCATCGTTGCACAGCCCAACCCGAACCTCCCGAAAGCAGAAACACTCGTACCGGCTCAGGTCGGGAAGGAAGTTCCGCCCATCACTCTGACGAACCAGGATGGGAAGAAGATTTCGCTTGCGGATTTCAAGGGTAAGGTACTGGCGATCACTTTCATCTATGCCGAGTGTCCGCTGCCGGACGCATGCATCAAGCTCTCGCGTGAGTTTAGCGATATCGCGCTGCAACTGCAGAACAGCCCGGACTACAAAGACAAGATCCGTCTTTTAAGCATATCTTTCGATCCCGCTCGCGACACGCCTGCAAAACTGAAGCAGTACGGGACGGGATACCTCGGCAACCCCGAAAAACCGGATTTCACAGTGTGGCAGCTTGCCGTGGGCAACGACAAAGAGGTTCGTGCTCTTGCCGACTTTTTCGGGCTGAAATATGAGGTGGATTCGCAGGACAAGGCCGTTATCAATCACAATCTTGTGACAGCGGTCATTTCTCCTGACGGAAAGATCGCGAAGATGCTGCCCGGAAACCGGTGGGACCGAGAAGAGTTGATGCGTGACCTGCAGTCCGTCGCCGACGCGAAATAGTAGGCGGACAACCGCAACAAATTGCATAAAAGCGTCCTCATGGCTTGAGGACGCTTTTTCCGTTGACAAGTGTCTCTATGACATCGCGGGAGGTCGAGGAAAATACTAAGGCAGTCTCGATATCGTTGACAGGCTGTTGGCCAGGGTGATCCATCGCGATCACCGCGATGTCGGCATATTTTCCGGGTTCCAACGTCCCGATCTTTTCATCGAGCCCCATCGCCGCTGCTCCGCCGAGGGTCGCTGCACGCAGCACCTCGGAGGCGGAAATAAAGCGGGCACTTCCGGGCCGGTTGCGAGCAACTAATGCCGCGAACCGCGACTCTTCCAAGATATCGCACATGTTATTGCTTGCGACCGAATCGCTGCCAAGGCCTACCGGGACTCCGGAATCAAGAAAGCGTTCAAATGGCGCATAGCCGTGGCCAAACTTTGCATTCGATTTCGGGCAGTGGGCTATGCTCGAACCGGTGCGTTTGATGATCGCGATATCACTCTCTGACACTGTTACGCAGTGAGCGAGAAGCGGGCGGGCGTCCAGAATTCCCGTGCTTTCGAGGTACTCAATGCTTGAAGTTCGAGGGCTTGTCCATTCGACCCCAAACTTCGCGTAAACCTCCGTGAAAAAGCCGTTGCCGGTAAGTACCAGCTCGTCTTCGTCTGCAGACTCCGCTGCGTGGATCGAAACTTTAACTTCATTTGCGGACGCAAATTCTGCGATCAAACGAAAGAGGTCGCGGCTGACAGTGTACGGCGAATGTGGCGAAAGGCCGACTTCGACAAGTTCAGTTGCATTCCCGCTTAACGAAGCAAACTTTTCACGTAGCCGTGCGAAGTCCTCCTCGGCGGTACGGTCGTCCGGTGAGAATTCCGTCTCCTGATAAAGTACTCCTCGGAGCCCTGCACGCTTCAGTGCCTCGAACCCCGCGTGCCCGCTGCGACCGATATCACCGAAACACGTGACGCCCGCCCTTGAGCCTTCGAGCGCACCATGGAAGGCGGCCTCACCAATCTCTTCATCTGACATCGCCGCGCGCAGCCCGTTCAATTTCAGAAGCCAGGATCGAAAATCGTGCTCGACATCATCGAGAGCGCCGCGCATAGCCGTGATCTCGAGGTGCGAATGGCAATTTACAAACCCGGGAAGGATCGCGGCCTCGCCGAAATCTTCGACCATCGCCGACGGAAACCGGCCTAGGATCTCATCCCTCGTGCCAACTGCAGTTATGCGTTCGCCCTCGACAATGACAGCACCGTCAACTATCGGTTCAGAGCTTATTGGAAGGACCCACTTTGCAGATAATATCTTCATCGCGGGACGGTGACAGTATTTGCACGATAGCGGTTTAGGATAGAAGAAACGTAGGACTTGGTGGATGCGATCCCTATCCGTTCGATAAAGGCCGCCTCGCTGATCGTTGAGGCATCAGCATCCCGCGTCCACTCTTCGACACGGCTTGCGCCGGCGTTATAGGCGGCGAGCGTCATCGCGGTCTCCGCGGGACGACCACGGTAGCGTTCACGGAGTTTTTCGTAGTACCAACAGCCAATCTGGAGATTTCGCTTAGGGTCGCCAAGTAGTTCGAACACATTCTCGACAGATTGGCGTTCAAATTCGCTGAGGCCGGTTTCCTTTGCCCATTCGCGGGCGACAAGCGGCGTCACTTGCATAAGCCCAACCTCGCCGGCGTCGCCGACGGAGGCCGACCTGAAATACGTCTCTTCGTAAATCAGGCTCCAGACCAGCTTCTCATCGATGCGATAGATACGTGCCTGTTGTGTTATCAACTCATCGTAGCGATGCTCCCAGTAATCCCGAAAAAAATACGTGCCCGCCGCGCCGACAACGGCGAGGATCAACAGGCACGAAAGTAGATACCGGAACATTTGGTCGTGAGCTAGTCTTACAGAGCCTTCTTAACGGCGCCGTAGGGGCAAACGAGGATTGTCGGGCTCACCTCGCTTTTCGGAAACGTCTGACATACGGTGCGGGAGCCCTTCCGACCAACGCCCCGTCCTGATCATTTCCGCAAACAGGTCCGCATCGTAATCGGCTTCGCGGGCCATCTCTTCACGAATTTCGAGCAAGACCTCAAGAAATTTAGAACGCCTGTAAATAACCGCCCCCTTGCACTATTCCTATTCGCCGACAAGCTCCTTCGCAAGCGTATCTGCGTCGTAGATCTTACGAAGTGCCTCTAGGATACCGGCCGTGTGAACGCCGACGGCACGCGATCCTTCCTCGGCCTCGATATACCAATAGCGGTTCGACAGCTTTTGAAGGTTACTATCGAAATTAAGCCCAACGATCTCGCCTTCGCGATTGATGACCGGCGACCCGGAGTTTCCGCCGATCGTGTCGACAGTGTAAACAAAATTCAACGGCGTCGAAAGATCGACACGGGTGCGTGCATCAAGGACACGCTGCGGCAGGTCGAACGGCGGCTTGAAGCCAAAGCTCATTGCACGGTCATACAAGCCGTAGAAGGTTGTCTTGTAAGGGACGAGCGTCGTGTCCTCTTCGTAACCCTTCACTTCGCCGTACTCGATTCGGAGCTGCGAATTGGCGTCCGGCGGCATCGATTTTCCGTAGACGGCAAAACGTGCTTCGGCGATCTTTGTGCCGTTCGCGGTCTCAACATTGACGACATTACGTTCGTTCCACAGCCGAAGTTCGCGGACTACAGGCTCGATTCGCCGGGCGAGCGCGATCATCGGATCGGTCGATGCGGCGACCGCTGTCCCGGGGCCTTCCAATAGTGACTTTCGTGCGGCAACATCGCCAAGTTTTGTTTCACGCACCGCGCGACGAACAACCTCTGCCGGTTCAGCATCGCCGAGGGCGGCCTTGATGAACGGATCGGACGCCCCAAGAACGTTCCGGGCTTCGGTCAGCCAATGCGTGAGGGCTGCTTCCTCAAGCTCAGGATAGATCGGCGACGGCGACAACAGTGACGTCTTGAGGGCATCGAGACGCGTGTCGCGATACTCGGGATATCGCTGGTCGTTCGGCTTTGCTGTCTCCAGGTGATAGGTATGAATTTGTTGAGCGATCGTCGCGAGACGTGAAGCGGCAACATTCGAGAATGCAAGTCGATTGGCCATCGGAGCCAACGCTGCATTCGCTTTTTGGATGTTTTCCCACGCAGGTGCGTAAAGCTTTTCAAGTTCGGGTTTTGCTGCAAGCTTCTCACGAAGATCCTTTTCCTCGGCAACCTTCTTCGCGAACTGACGCGGATTCAGCAGTCCATCCTGCTGACCTTGAAGCCGTTTCAACGAATTTGCGAACGACCGCATTCCCTGCGACGCCTGACGTGCCTGCTCGGGCCCCAGCTTTGAATAGTCTTCGAGCGCCCGCCGGCGAGTCTCCCAAACCTTTTTCTGCAATGGATTTCCGATGTCCCGCTGGTAGGTCAACTGGGCGACCGTCAAGAGGCGTGCCGTCGACCCGGGATACCCGGATACGACAATGAACTCGCCGTCCTGAGCTCCCTTCGCTGACCATTTGAAATAGTTCGGCGTGCTCGCGGGCTGGCCGTTCTCGTACGCACGGAGAAAGGCGAAATCAAGGTCGTGACGCGGATAGGTGAAATTATCGAAGTCGCCGCCGAAAAAGGCAGTCTGCTCTTCCGGAGCCATCACCAACCGGATATCCGTGTAGTTCTTGAAGCGATAAAGCCAATACTCGCCGCCGCTGTAGAACGAGATCACCTCGCAGCGAAGCTTCGTCGACTGCACGCAGTCTTTTTCGATCGCAGCGATCTCGGTAGAACGCTTTGCTGCCGAATCGGCGTCGTTGGCTCCTGATTTCGCGGCAGTGTGAACACGAGGAGTGACGTTCTCATAGGACATCAGGAGCGACACTGAGGCGTCCGGGATCTTAAGTTCTTCGGCCTGCGTAGGAGCATAAAACCCCGTTTTCATCAGATCGCGTTCCTTTGTCGACAGCCGTGAGACGTATCCCGCGGCGACGTGGTGATTAGTGACGATGAGGCCGTTCGGCGAAACAAAACCGCCCGAGGCACCGCTTACCTTGGGCGAGGCAAGTCGAACCCGGTCTAGCCACTCTTGCGACGGTTCGAAGTTATATCGCTCTTTCCACTGTTTGAGCGGCGGGTTATCGAATGTCCACATCCCCTCGTCCGCGAGTCCGACGGGAACCGAGACGAGGAAGGTGAGGGTCAGCAGCAGGGCAAAGAATCGTTTCATTTTCGTCACCGTTGATTATTTGAGGATCGAGCGCATTTTCTCCATTGCACCTTCGAGGATGGAATTCTCGCGGGCAATACAAATACGTACGTGTGCGTCCCACAGATCATTGTCCGCGAACGCGCTGCCGGGAGTCATGCCGACACCTGCGTCACGCATGAGAATTTCGTTAAAAGCGATGGCGTCGTTGAACTGCTCCGGTATCCGTGCCCAGATGTAAAACGCTGACCCGGAATTGTATATATCGAACCCGAGATCAACCAGGCCCTCAGAAAACGCCTTCCGCTTTGCATCGAACTTATCACGAAGCTTCGTGTAATAATCGCCGTCCGCCATTAAGACCTTTGCCAATGCCGCCTGCAGCGGCGTCACCGGACAAACATAGATGACGTTTGCGGCCGCATTAATGGGTGCGATCAATTCACCTTTTCCAAACGCGTATCCGAGCCGCCAGCCGGAAATGTTCCAGGATTTCGAGAACGAATTTACCGTGATAGTTCGCTCGTGCATTCCCGGAAGTGAGGCGATCGGAGTGTGAGGAACTTCACCAACGACGTAGTGCTCGTAGACCTCGTCTGAGATCACCATCAGGTCAAGCTCCTGTGCGACGTCGGCGATCGCTTCGAGTTCGGTCTGCGACATCACCTTTCCGCTCGGATTTGCAGGCGAGCAAACGATGATCGCTTTCAACGGATACTCTGTGCGATCTCTTAGCTCCTTGCAGCGGGCGAGCAATGCATCTTTCTCGAATTGCAGATTACCGTCAAGTTCAAAGCTTTCGGTCTTGCCGCCAAATTCCTCTAATATTCGCCGGTGGTATGGGTAATAGGGTTCGAACACCAACGCGGACTTGCCCCGAAGATACGACTGAGCGATCCCGATCAACGCTCCCGTTCCTCCGTTCGTCACCATAACCTCGAACGGACGTGCATCCGGGTCGACCTCGATACCGTTGTACCGGCGGATCTTCTCCGCCACAGCGACGCGGAGATTCGAATCACCCTCGCTGCCGCCGTAGTGGTTTTGGCTTGCGGCTATTATCTCTGCCGCTTCGCGAGCAAGCTGCGGATCGATCGGAAGTTCAGACTGGCCCTGAACGAGGTTGCCGCTGGGCGGCACAAGGCGGGTGATCGCCCGGATATCCGGCTTCACTTTAATCACTTTTGGTTCGGTCATAAAACATAAAAATAGCAGATAAATGCCGCTCCCGCACGTTAGGGTTGGTATCCGCCGGAGCGTCTGACATAATTCCACCGCACGATGAAAAGTGAACGTGGTCACTCGTTGCCGCCGTCCGCGCCGCCTGATCTCATCGGCGGGCATTTCCGGTCGTTTCGTAAGGATCCCACCGGATTCCTGACGCGGCAGGCTGCACTTGGAGACGTTTCATATTTTCGGCTGGGCCCGCAGGGAGTGTATGCGATCGCGCATCCGGGACTAGTACGCGACGTTCTTGTCTTGAACGCTCATAAATTCGTTAAGGGCCGGGCCCTTCAGAGAGCTAAGGCCCTTCTCGGTGAGGGCTTGCTAACGTCCGAAGGCGAACACCATCTTCGCCAGCGTCGAATGATCCAACCCGCGTTTCACCGAACGCGGATCGAGGGCTACGGACGTTCAATGATCGAACTCGGCGAGGCGGCAAGTGCTAGTTGGGAAAATGGCGAGGTCCGTGACATAAGTCACGAAATGATGCAGCTGACGCTGCGGATCGTCGCACGTACTTTGTTCTCGGCAAACGTCGACGACGAAGCGGACGAGGTGGGAAATGCAATGACCACCGTGACAGAGTTGTTCAACTTTCTGCTACTTCCCTTCTCAGAGCTTCTGCAGAAACTACCGATACCTCACACCTTAAGGTTTAACCGGGCTCGACGCGTTTTTAATTCCGTGATCTACAGGATGATCGATGACCGGCGGGTGTCGGGCGAGGATCCCGGAGACCTACTCGCCATGCTCCTGGCGGCACGCGACGAGGATGATGCCACAGCGATGACGGACGAGCAGGTCAGAGACGAGGCCCTAACACTTTTTCTTGCTGGACATGAGACGACAGCAAATGCGTTGACCTGGACGTGGTATCTATTGGCGGGTAATCCCGCTAAGCGTGAAAAACTCTTCGCCGAGCTCGACGACGTTTTGGGCGGGCGAGAACCTTCGTATGATGACCTTCCAAACCTCAAATATACGGAATCTGTTCTGGCTGAGTCGATGCGGCTCTTCCCGCCAGCCTGGACGCTCGGCAGGCTTTCCATTGAGGACCACGAGCTCGGCGGTTATTTCGTGCCGACAGGATCACTTATTCTTGCGAGCCAGTTCGTAATACATCGTGATGGCCGATTCTGGGACGCGCCTGATGCATTTCTTCCGGAGAGGTGGGAAACGGTCTCCGTGAAAGAGGCCGGACAGCAATATACGTGTTTTCCGTTCGGAGCAGGAGTGCGCCGCTGCATAGGCGAATCTTTCGCGTGGGCTGAGGGAATTCTATTGCTCGCGGTGATCGCCCGCAGGTGGACGTTCGAACTCGAGCCTGATCAGCCTTTCGGCCTCCATCCGATGATCACACTCAGGCCGAAGTATCCGATGTTGATGCGTATCATACGGCGATAAAACGCTCACGGCTTGCTCACGAACTCATTGCCTTTGATCCAGTATCGCCACGGCTTTGCAGAGTCCTCACCGGCATAGTCGATACCGACCCTCGGCCCTTCGGAGATCGAGCCGACATCGATATCTTTGAACTCCTCAAGGAAGACCCGGTCACCAGAAAGGTGTTCGCCGTTAAAGCTGCGGTCGATGCCCATTGCGATGCAAAGCTTGCCGGGGCCTGACGTTAGGTTTCGGTCCTTCATCGCACCGCGACGAGCCTTCATGATCTCGGTCCCTTCGACCGGCTCGACCGCACGGATCAAAATCGCGTGTGGGCAATCTTCCGGCCCGCAGACGAAGTTGAGCTGGTAATACATGCCGTAAACAAAAAAGACATAGACATGCCCGCCCTCCGCGTACATTATTTCGGTCCGCGACGTGCGCTTTCCGCGATAGCTGTGGGCCGCCCGATCTGCAATGCCAAGGTAGGCTTCCGCCTCAACGATCATCCCTGAAACACGACGCCCTGACTCGTCCGGAACAACGAGAAGCTTTCCGAGCAGGTCGCGAGCAAGCGTCGGAGTATCCGTTGAAAGAAAGTACGAAGCATCAAGTTTTTTGCCGACGGCCATAATTCATAAATTCCTCTGGAATACCCGTTGCATTAGTAACCTTCCATACGGTGCTATGCGGGGAAAGCGTGTGAAATCGATACGCATCGATCCCGCTTTGCAACAAATGACAACGGAGGCTTGAATTGACATGCTGCACGGAGAACACAAGATCTCTCAACCACCAGTCTGCACTGAAGAAGTGCCTCTGCATCAAGTGTACGAGATGCTGTCCCAGGATGCCGTGCGAATCGTCATCGTTGTCGACAGCAATGTGCACCGAGTTCCGATCGGCGTGATCACCGATCGGAGCATATGTGATCAGTTGATCATGAGGCGGCGTGACCCGCGAGGCCTGACGGCTGCAAACGTTCTGGACTCGAACGTGGTCAAAATGAGACGAGCACACCTGCTTGCGTCGCACGGCCCGGTCGAGGAACAAAAACCGGTTCTGGTGGTTGACCGTGATCGCCGCCTGGTCGGGTTATACACGGGGACCGAGGAATATACGCACCTGCCGCCGCTGCCTCAAGCGGCAGACCCAACCGTTCCTGCCCCCACGGTCAGTTAAAAATTTCAACGAACAAGGAGAGCGAAGATGAACGTAAAAGAAATCATGACGCCAAACCCGGTTTGCTGCACTCCGGAAAGCAGCTTACAGGAAGCTGCAAAGCTTATGCTCGACCAGGAATGCGGATGCATCCCGGTCGTCGAAAACACTTCAGAGAATCGTCCGGTTGGGATGATCACCGACCGCGACATTACGATACGGACGATCGCAGAAGGACGAGACCCAATGGGACTCTCCGTTGGCGACGTAATGACGCACGCCGCATTCACTGTCACGCCGGAAACCTCGGTCGAGGACTGCTGTAACGTGATGGAACAGCATCAGGTTCGCCGCGTTGCAGTAGTTGATGGAAATGGGGCGTGTTGCGGGATGGTCTCGCAGGCGGATATCGCGACCAACGCCGGGAACAAGATGACCGGCGAGGTCGTCCAGGAGGTATCAAAGACCACCGCCGGTTCGATGAGGTAACAATGAGGGGCACGGGTGGAAAATCCGTGCCCTAGTTCTTTCCAAAGTCTTCGGGATAATAGATCAGTTCAAGAATATTCCCGTCTATTCCTTTCGTGTAAAAGGATGACGTCCCGTCCCGGTGCGGCTTTATCGGACGGCCTTCCTTCTCGGCAGCCCTTTCAAGTTCTTCCATCGTAGCTACCTTGAGGCCAAAGTGCGGTGGGTGCTTCGAATCCGGCGGCAGAAGCGCAATGCCGAAGCCGTTCGAGTCCCGAACCATCGCCCAGTCCTCGTAAAGTGTCTCAACCGTAAACCCGAGTCGTTCGTACTCGGCGACCGAGTTTTTCAGATCGCCACACTTAACCGCAATGTGATCGACCGTTCCGGTGAATCGTATATCCGACATTGTATAAACCTCTGTAAGGCAATTTTACCAGACCAGGCGTCATCAAAGCCATCAACACAGAAAAAGCTCACAGCTACGAGATGGGCTTAAATCTGGTAATATTCAGCTTTGTCCGCTATGCGAAACTTTGTTTTTATCATTTCTGCAGTGATCTTCGCGGCTTCGGCGGTTTTGGGGCAGGCTCCTGAGAAACCGGTCGCTACCGCAAAAGGCATCACGATCACTGCTAGTCAACTGCCACCCGATGCACGGCGGGCTATTGAGAACCTCTCCGGCTCGATCGCCGCGACGCGGACTCAGATCCTCTCCGTATTCCTTGCCGACCAACTTCTGGACACCGAGGCAAAATCAAGGAAGCTGTCGGTCGAACAGTTGCAGAACGAGGCATTGAAAACAGTCGCGGACCCGTCAAATGAGACCATTCAGGTCGTTTACGATGCAAACAAAGAGGCGTTAGGTAACAGTCCGCTTTCGGAGGTACGCAGCCAGATCGTCTCATTTCTTCGTCGCGAACCCGAGCAAAATGCTCTCGAGTCGCAGGTTGCCGATCTGCAAAAGAAATACGCGTTCAAGTTCGTCAAGGACGTTAATGCTGTTGACCTTAAGGCAACCGACGTATTGGCAACTTTTGGCACTCGATCGATCACCGCTCAAGAGTTCGAGGAAAAGAACAAGATCGCCCTCTACGACTCCAAAGCGCATATTTACGACGACATACGGGCAGCGGTCGAAGAGGCACTTTTGAATACATTGATCGTCGAAGAGGCTCGTTCGCAGAATATGGATTCAGCCGACCTTATCGCACGCGAGATAACGAATAAACTCCGCGATTATTCAGAAGAAGAGAGATTGGAACTTCAGGATGCCCTGCAGCGGAGGTTGTTCACTAAGTACGCCGCGAAGATCGATATAGGCGAGCCCGCCCCGCTTGTCCTGAACGTTTCTGCTGACGACGACCCGTCCGTCGGCAATGCGAACGCTCCCGTCACGATAGTGATGTTCAGCGATTTCCAATGCCCGGCCTGTGCGAGAACCCACCCGGTGCTGAAACGCGTGATCGCAGAATATGGAGACAAGGTCCGTTTGGTCGTCCGCGATTTTCCGCTGGAATCAATACATACCGACGCATTTCAGGCTGCGTTGGCCGCAAACGCCGTCCGTGCTCAGGGCAAATATATTGAATTCATAGAAATACTGTACAAGAACCAGGAAACGCTCGACGGCGAATCGCTCCTGAAGCACGCGGCAACACTCGATGTTGATACGAAGAAAATGACCGCTGATATTGCCTCGCCAAGCGCAGCCGCGGAGATCCGCAAGGATATGGCTGATGGTGCGGCGTACGGCGTCGGAGGAACCCCGACGATATTCGTCAATGGCGTGAAAGTCCATCGTCTTTCTGCACCTGCATTCCGCGCGGCCATCGACCGTGCGCTGGCGAAATAAAAGAGATCTATGAGAATGACCATTCTTCTAATGGCTGCCATTTTTATGACCAACTGCAGTTCCGGGCCAACAACGAATCAGAACTCGGTAAAACCCGCGAACACGGCAAAGCCCGCATCTACGGTGCCTACGTATACATACGAGGTAAGAAGTTCACACCCGCACGATCGTGATGCGTTTACTCAGGGGCTGGCCTTCCATAACGGCTTTCTTTACGAAAGCACAGGGCAGTATGAAGAATCGACGTTACGCAAGGTCGATATTGCCACCGGTAAGATAGTCCAGAAGACTCAGCTCGGCGATGATTTTTTTGGCGAAGGCATGGCGATCATCGGTGACAAGGTCTATCAGTTGACATGGCGCGAAGGGACGGCGTTCGTTTACAACCTTTCAGACCTGAAACCGGTAAAGGAATTTCGGTACCAAGGCGAGGGATGGGGACTGACATTTGACGGCACGAACCTGATAATGAGTGACGGCACGCACGTTATCCGATTTATTGATCCGGCGACCTTCGAGACCGTTCGAACGATCGCCGTAAATCGGGAGGATGGCCGGCCGCTGATGCAGATCAACGAACTCGAATACGTAAAAGGGGAGATCTGGGCAAACATCTGGCATTCCGATAAACCGTCGGTTCTCGGACGTCCTAACCACATCGCTCGCATCGATCCTGCAACCGGAAAGCTTCTCGGCTATATCGATCTTTCAGGGATATCACCTGCCGACCAGGCCCGCGATAGCGAGAATACGCTTAACGGGATCGCCTACGACCCCGCGACCGACCGTATATGGGTAACCGGTAAGAACTGGAGCAAGCTCTACGAGATCCGGGTTAAGCCGAAACAATAACAGAAAGAAATGTCAGATTTTTCACCTGAATTTATGGCTCGGGCGATAGCCTTGGCGTGTGATGGTGTGGACAGCAATGCCGGCGGCCCGTTCGGTTCCGTTATCGTTAGTAACGGTCGCATTATTGGTGAAGGGGTTAATCGCGTTACTTCCACAAATGACCCGACCGCTCACGCAGAGATCGTCGCGATCAGAGAAGCTTGTCGCACCTTGGATACCTTCCAGCTTGATGGCTGCGTTGTTTATGCCTCGTGTGAACCTTGCCCGATGTGTTTGGGAGCAATCTACTGGGCACGGGCCGACCGTATTTATATTGCGTGTACGCGCGATGATGCCGCCGCGGCGGGATTTGATGATGAGTTCATCTACGAGGAGATCGCGTCGCCGTTTGAGAAACGCCGTATCCCGATCAGGCAAATGATGCGGGATGAGGGGCTCCGAGCGTTTGCGGCTTGGAACGCCAAACCGGACAAGATCGAATATTAATCCTGTGACAAATATCTATTTACTGATCGCGGTCGCTCTGATCGCAGGTGCCGTGATTC
>JAUCQE010000497.1 GCA_030372865.1 Pyrinomonadaceae bacterium | reverse complement strand
TCGGAACTCGTCGGCAGCGTCAGATGTGTATAAGAGACAGAGCCTCGGCCTTGTTCTCCAGCCCGAGAGTGATCTCAAATTCCTCGGAGCTGTAGCCGATCCTTCCGGCCTCGTCCAGCAGTTTTCCGAAACCGTGGCCGACAATGAAGATAAGCTGCTCAAAATCATCGACCGGAAAATCAAGCTGATATGCCCACGAGACGGTATTGTCCTTCAGGTTCGGCATCAGGATATGCGAGCCTTTCTGCTCGATCAGGTCGAGCGTTTTCCGAAACTCGCGGCCGTAGCGGGCGATCAACTCGTCCTCGGGTATTTCCCTTAGGTCGCTCGTGCTCCGCATCCCGAGGGCGTGAAAGACCTTCAGCGTGTCCTCGTCCAGCCCGATCATCGAAAGCGGAAGCGGCTGGTGTTCGCCGTCCTCGATCACCGTGACGCCGGGCTTGGTGCGGGCATACAATTCGGCAGTTGCGGCATTTGCCGCGACCGCCAGATTCCCTTCAACTCCGCGGACGTCCATCTCATGAGCAATGCTGAGAGCGATCTGCGACGGCGTGCCGATACGGTTTTCAAGCCCGCTTACATCGAATAGAATTCCGCCCTCTATCGCCTCTATCCGGTAAGCAAATTGATCTGCGATCTCAACTAAAGGTGAAAGGCCCAAGGCCGGGAGCGGATCTTCATCTTCTTTCTCCCTTATCCTTTCTCCTTCATCCTTTACGATGATACACGCGTAAAGCTTATTCATCGGCGAACCTCGTTTCGATCTGCCGGAATTCGGGCCTGACCATGTGCGGCTTGCGGATGTTCATATTGACCTGCAGTTCGCCGAGCAGTTTGAATCGCCCGCTTCCCCGCCAGACCGCACGGTACATATCGAAAAAAAATGCCTGGTCGGCGGCGGAACTCACCAGCGTCCGGTTTCCCGTGACCACCAGCAGCGTCTGGCTGTCGCGGATCTTTGTCCGAAAGCGGTACCAATATGTCTTCGGAATCAGGTTCAGTTCCTTGTGAGGAATGCCGCACATATTCAGCCATACCATTCCGAATCCCTTCGCCTGCAGGACATAATCCGCGGCTGTCAGCGCATTTTCGACATTCCCGCCGCAGCGGACCCAGAGCAGGTTTTCCAACGCAACGCTGTTCTCTTCCGCCGAACACGGGTCAAAGGAATTATTAAGGTCGATGACCGCACAAACCTCGCCGGCACGCGTCAGGCGTGAAAGGATATTCAGCGTAAGGCTCGTTTTTCCAGCCGTGTGTTCCCCGGTAAATTCCGTAACGCCGCCGCGAAGCAGGCGAAGCCCTGCGGCCTCCACATAAGAGCGGCCGACCTTTTGCTCCTCGTGTAGGTGTGATAATTTTTTGACTACACTCAGATTTGCCATACCCGCCTTTCCTTGCGTATCTGGAAGTATATCTCACAGATGAAACAGCAGTCAAAGCAAAAGATTCACGCCTAAACTGCATAAAACAAAGGTTTTACGTTAGCCGAAAGTGTTTAACTTAAGCCAGGAAAAGGCACTTACATGACTGTGTCTGCGAGATTCTCCAACGAAAAGACCGACAACAAAAACACGCCGACGCCGTCCGCTTAACAATCTCGCCTCCTCGCAAAATGCCAAACGAAGCCGGCCTGTTTTCTGCATTCTGCAAAGCCGTTACGGAAAGATCGCGAAAACTGCCTGTTTATGGGTGGCCGAAAACTGGCACGGCGGTTGTCATACAAAAGGGCAACAACGCCGGCCGAGTTCTACGGCGTCGGTCAAAAGAAAAACTGAACGGAGGAAAATATGGAACCCATCGTCATTACATACGGAGTGTATATTCTGTTGAGCGTGTTCCTGACCGTCTGGGTCGCACGCACGCTTCACAAGAACGGACGCGTGTTTCTGGTCGAGGTATTCAACGGCGATGAGGCGCTTGCCGATTCCGTGAACCACCTGCTGGTTGTCGGTTTCTACCTGATAAATCTCGGCTATGTCAGCCTCGCACTAAAGATCGGTGACGAGATCGCGAACGCACAGGCGGGAATAGAAGCATTGTCGTGGAAGATAGGAATGGTGATGCTCGTATTGGGCGGGATGCACTTCTTCAATCTCATCATCTTCCAGCGGATCCACAGAAAGCCCCGCTTTTTCAGAAAGAACCAGCCGATGGAGAGTGTCGTGCAGTAAATAAAACCTCTAACGCGGCCGTCGCGAGAGTATAACGATCGCGATGCCGCCGAGGATCAGGCCTGCGGCTATCACCAGACGCAGGCCTGCTTTTTCTGAAAGCAATAGAACTCCCGCGGCAGCCGTTATCAGCGGTACCGAAAGCTGCAGCACGGCGGCACGCGTGGCGGTGTGATACTTGAGGGCGGCGTACCAAACGGAGTAGCCGATTCCGGAGGTCACCGCACCGGAAATAACTGCGAGAACGATGCCGCGTGTCGAAAGATGCACGCCGGAAAGGAAGGGAATCGTGGCGATGAAAGCCATCGGCACAGACCTCAGAAAATTCCCGCTGGTTTCGGCCAACGGGTCCTCGCTTCCCTTTCCGCGAAGCGTGTAAAAGCCCCAAGCGATGCCCGCGGCGGCCATCAGCAGCGAACTCCCGAGCGGCGGTGCCGAAAGCCCTGGGAACACCAGATAGACCAACCCCGCGAACGCCGCAAGCAGCCCCGCCCATTCCAAAAGCCCCGGCCTTTCTCCGCGGACGATCGCGGTGCCGATCATCGTCATCTGAACGCTTCCGAAAAGGATCAATGCACCGGTCGCGGCAGTCAGGCCGAGATATGCGAAGGAAAACGCGATCGCGTAGGCAAAGAGAAAAAAGGCTGAAAACCAGTTGCCGGACGCTATCGGGTTCTTCGATCTACCCGTCACCGCGATCATTGCGGCCAGCGTCGCCGCTCCGGAGGCGAGGCGAATAACGGTAAATCCGGCGGCATCTATTTCCCCCGGCCCGAGAGCCATGCGGCACAGGACCGAGTTGAATGCGAATGCCGTCAAGGCAAAGATCGTCAGGAAGAATGGCCGCATTGCGTCGCAGACGTTGGAGATCGGAGAAGCACTGCTTTTTATTTATAGGGGCAATCGTGAAAGACGGCAATCACGAGAGGCCAAAAGCGGGTTCCGGAGTCATTTTAGGTAGTCGGACCCCAATAATATAGACCAAAGTCGCAATAATATAGACCAAGGTTGCAATAATATAGACCTAAACTGTAATTTTATAGACCTTTTGTGTCATTTTATGACCCGCTTGTGCAGTTATATAGACCAATGACGCAATAATATAACCACTTTGTGCACATTTATAGACACTTTGTGCATTTTTATACACCTTTCGTGAGCATTTAGAGACCAGTCAAGGTTTGAAGAAAGGGCGTTCATGGAAGATTTTCCCACGAACGCCCGATCAAGCTATTACTTTCGACGCTCTGATATTTACGGCTCGGTGCGTGCGACGTCCGACGTCGTGTCCGATCTGTCCTGTATCGCCCCGACGCCTTCATCGGGCTCTGTTTCCTCGTAATTCTCGGTCGAATTGTCCTGACCTGTATCGTCGTGACGCTGATCCGGCCGTGAAAATCCCTGAACATCGTCGTCGCTTACCTGCCCGTCCGCATCCGGCAGGCCCAACCCCGTCTGGTTGTCGTCATGACCCGGAAATTCCTGGTCGACCTGCTCTCGTCTTTGCTGCTGCATATTTCTGCCTCCTTGTTTTCCTATAAAACTCTCACAAGCAGGCGGCGGCCGCTGTCCGCACGATTACAAAACGTTTGAGACCAGTTCCCAGTTGTCAGTTCCCTGCTGCCAGTAAGAAAACTGGTGACTCGAAACTGAAAACTGGGAACTGGTCTAAAAACAGCGGTCGCCAATTACTCAACGTCTTCGGCTTCTTCTTGTTTTTTCTTTTCCGGACGCATGTGCGGGAAGAGGATGACGTCGCGGATGGAGTGTTTATTTGTCAGCAGCATCGTCAGGCGGTCGATCCCGATGCCGATGCCGGCGGCCGGGGGCATTCCGTATGAGAGGGCTCGGATGTAATCTTCGTCGAGGACCATCGCCTCTTCGTCGCCGCGTTCGCGGGCAGACATCTGGTCGACAAAACGCTCGTACTGCTCCTGCGGGTCGTTCAATTCGGAGAATCCGTTCGCGACCTCCATCCCGTTGATGAAAAGCTCAAAACGCTCGGCGATCTGCGGGTTCTCCGGCGAGGCCTTCGAAAGCGGCGAGATCGATTTCGGAAAGTCGATAATGAACGTCGGCTGAATAAGATTTGCCTCAACGAACTCATCGAAAAGGCCGATCATGTTTTCAGCGGTTATCTCTTTGCCGGGCGCATATTTCTCGATCGCATCCCGCATCGCGACCCGCTCGAAACCTGAGAAATCTATCTCGTTCCCTTCGTAACTGATCTTCAAACCGCCCGTGGCTTTCTCAACGCTCTGCCGCAAAAGCTGTTCGGCAAAATCCATCATTCCGTTCACATCCATATATGCACAATAAAATTCGAGCATCGTGAATTCGGGGTTGTGCTTGTACGAGATGCCTTCGTTGCGGAAGTTGCGGTTCAGTTCGTAAACCTTTTCGAAACCGCCGACGACCAGTCGTTTGAGGTAAAGCTCCGGCGCGATGCGGGCGTAAAGCTCTATATCGAGAGCGTTGTGATGCGTCTTGAAAGGCTTCGCCGCGGCACCCGTTGCTTTTGGCGTAAGCATCGGGGTTTCGACCTCGATGTAGCCATGGTCTTCGAGATAGTTTCGGATCGACGAGATCATCTTTGCACGGACTTCGAAGACCTGACGCGTGGTCAACCCGTCTTGCCCGATCTGCAGGCTCGAAGCGATCAGGTCTGCGTAACGCTGCCGCTGGCGGATCTCGGGGTCGGCGATGCCGTGCATTTTATCCGGCATCGGAAGCATCGCCTTTGCGAGGAACTGTAGTTTCTCGACGTGTACCGAAAGCTCGCCGGTGTTCGTGATGAACAAAAAGCCCTCGACGCCGATGAAATCGCCGTGGTCGAGATTTCCGAAAACCTCCCAGGCGTGTCCTTCCTGCTCGATCACGAGGCCCGTGTCGTTGCTGATCGCAACGGCGTCCTGCTTGCGGACGTAGATCTGCAGGCGCGAGATACCGTCGGACAGATGCACGAACGCGGCCTTGCCCATGATCCGCGGAGGCACAGCCATTCGGCCGGTAATGCGGATATTCCCGAGAGCCTTCAGCCTTTCATTGAGCGCGTCCTTTATCTCCGCCGGCGGACGTTCGCCCTCGGCCAATGAAGACAATACCTGCTTCATCTCCCGCTCGATGTCCGCAACCGGCCCGTGCTGAAGGATGTTCGTGATCGTGTCGACCTCGCCCGAAAGCTTGCTGCGTTCGAACTTGTTCGGATACGGGTTCCCAACAAGCTCGCGGAGCCTCTCAAGATGCGCACGGCGCGCTTCGGTCTGGTCGTTCGGTTCGATGATCTCGTCAAAAGCAGGAATGCTCATAAATTGTTGTTTTCCAAAGCCTATATGGAAGCCTCGATTATAGAAAACCCCTTCGGGCACGGCAAACTTCGGCGGAATATGGCAAAATCTAACTTCACCGCAGGTGAACTTGAGGCCCCCCGGCAGCAGTTCTCTGCGGATAGGTGTGTTTATGCGAGCAAGGCTTGGGGAAAACGAATCGGCCGTTCAGTTAATAAGGGAAATAAGCCGCGGGACGCGAGTGGTATCGCTCGGCGGGCTGACGTCTGTGTCGGCAAATGCTTTTGTACTGCACGAGGTGCAGGCGGCGACCGGAAAACGTTTTGCGATCGTTACGGATACAAACGCCTCCGCGGACGAATGGCTTTTCGACCTCGTGACCTGGCGGAGCATTTCGGGCAATGAGAACCTGCGTGTCGACGGTATCGTGAGCCTGCCTGCATTCGAGACGGATATCTATTCCGGCGTCTCGCCGCACGCCCAAACGCTCGAACGCCGAGCGCTGTCTCTATGGAAGCTTGCCCATGGAAACGCCGATGCGGTCGTCCTCCCCATCCGTTCGCTCGTCTCCCGCACGGTCTCGCCGGCAGACCTGAAACGCCTCGGAGCAAAACTAAAACGAGACGAAGACCTTCCGCCCGACGACCTTATCTTGACGCTCGAATCTTCCGGCTACGTCCGCGAAGACCCGATCATGAACGTCGGGCAGTTCTCCGTCCGCGGCGGGATAATCGACGTTTGGTCGCCGGACGCCCCGATGCCGGTCCGGATAGAGTTTTTCGGCGATACGGTCGACTCTATCCGCGAATTCGACGCCGAAACACAATTATCGACCGGGCAATTGAAAGAAACTTCGATCGCTCCGATGCGGGAATACGCCGCCACGGCTCAAGACCTTAAAGACTGGGCGTTTTTCGCCCGCGAACGTTTCGATGAAGAGCAGTTTGCCCGCAGCGTAAGAGACCGTACGGATTTTGCCGAGGAAGGCGAGACGTTCTCCGGTTGGGAGTTTCTTTTGCCGCTCTCGAAGCCGCTGACGGGAACAGCATTCGACTATCTCAAAGACCTCATCTTCGTCATCGACGAACCGACGCTTGCGGAAATGACGGCGTCGAAACTGCTCGACGATGCGAACGCGCATTACAGCGGACTTTCGTCGATCGGCGACATCGGCCTCGCTCCAAATGAGCTCTTGCTCTCACCTGAAGAGGTCCGCGAGCATCTTGGCAAAGTCTCGCGCATCGAGATCAGGGCACTCGGAAAGACCGCCGCCGTGACCGATGCGGAATTTGCCCTGCCGGAGAAAGTTGAAGCGGAAAACGCCCCGCTCTTCTGGTTCCCGACGGCTGAGAAGTCGGTCGATATCGAGATCACGTCGCGTCCGACCAGAAAGTTTCACGGGGATGTTGCCGAGTTTGCGAACACGGTAAAGACTGCCGAGGCCGCCGGAAAAGAGATCGTGCTCGTGATGAACACGAGCGGCATGGCCGAGCGCATCAGCGACATCATGCGGGACTATAGCATCCCGATGTCGGCTGATGATATCAGGGTCGGCAGCCTCACCGGCGGTTTTGAAATGCCCGCAGCGGGGCTGTTCGTTTACAGCGAGTTCGATATCTTTGGCGAAGAGCATCGCCCGGAAGCGGCCGCTGCCGGGAAGGCGAAGATCGGCGGCGGGCGAAAGTCGCGGCTCGGTGCTTTTATCTCCGATTTCCGCGACCTCAAACCGGGCGACTACGTAGTCCACGTCGATCACGGCATCGGCCGCTTCGACGGCCTGCAGACGATCTCGGCACAGGGTATCGAACGCGAGTTCATGCTCCTCGTTTATGCGGACGAGGCAAAGCTGTTTGTGCCGGTCGAGCGGATGGACCTGGTCTCGCGTTACTCATCGGGTGAGGCAACCTCACCGACCGTTGACCGGCTCGGCGGCATCGGCTGGCAGAAGACAAAGGCGAAAGCGAAACGTGCCATGCGCGACATGGCCGACGAACTCTTGAAGCTTTACGCCGAACGCAAGCTTGTTCAGGGCTATGCATTTTCCCCGGATGCACCGTGGCAGCATGAATTTGAGGACGCATTCCCTTGGGATCTGACGGTCGATCAGGCAAAAGCGATCGAGGACGTGAAGTCCGATATGGAAACGCCGCGTCCGATGGATAGGTTAATAGTCGGCGACGTCGGTTACGGAAAAACGGAAGTCGCGATGCGTGCCGCTTTCAAGGCCGTCATGGACGGGAAGCAGGTAGCGGTTCTGACGCCGACGACGGTTCTTGCCTATCAACATTTCGAGACTTTCTCGAAACGTTTCGCCGCCTTTCCCGCAAAGATCGATCTGCTCTCACGATTCCGCAGCACGAAGGAGCAGAAGTCGGTCGCGGAAGCGGCGAAAGAAGGAAAGGTCGACGTCGTCGTGGGAACACATCGCATTCTATCGAACGACATAAACATGCCGAAGCTCGGCCTTGTTATCGTCGATGAAGAGCAGCGTTTCGGCGTCGCCCATAAGGAAAAGCTCAAACAGTTGAAGAAGAAGGTCGACGTACTGACGCTTTCCGCAACGCCCATCCCAAGAACGCTCAATATGTCGCTTTTGGGTATGCGGGACATGTCGGTCATCGAAACTCCGCCCCGCGACCGCCTGGCGATCAACACGCAGGTCGTGCAGTTCTCGGAGAGCGTCATCCGATCGGCGATCGAACTCGAACTTGCCCGCGGCGGACAGATCTTCTTCATTCACAATCGCGTCGAAACTATCGAGTCGATCGCCGCACTGGTGCAGAAGATCGTCCCGAATGCCCGCGTCGCGATCGGGCACGGGCAAATGAACGAAAAGGAAATGGAGCAGGTGATGCTCGATTTCATGGACTATAAATACGACGTCCTCGTCGCGACGACGATCATCGAGAATGGCATCGACATCCCGCGTGCGAACACGATCATCATTAACCGGGCGGACAATTACGGGCTGTCCCAGCTTTACCAGCTACGCGGCCGCGTCGGACGTTCGAACCGCAGGGCTTATGCGTATCTGCTGATCCCGAGCGAACTGGAACTTACGCCGATCGCCCGCCGCCGGCTTTCTGCTATCAGGGAGTTTTCCGATCTCGGAGCCGGGTTCAGGATCGCGGCACTCGACCTTGAACTTCGAGGTGCCGGTAATCTGCTTGGCGGCCAGCAATCCGGGCATCTCGACGCACTCGGTTTCGATCTTTACACGAAGATGCTCGAGCGGACGATCGCCGAGATCCGCGGCGACGAGGTCGAGGACGAGACCAGTGTTTCGATAAACCTCGGAGTCGATGTCTCGATACCGAAGGATTACATCGTCGAAGCGGCACAGCGGCTGAGGACGTACAAACGCATCGCCGCGGCAGAATCGGACGAAGCCCTTGCCCAGATAAGAAGCGAGATCGAGGACCGATACGGACGCCTGCCGGAGTCGGTCGATTCGCTTATAGCTTACGGAAAGCTGCGGCGGTTGGCGGAAGAGATGCGGTTGATATCTGTCGACAAGACGGCAGACGGTGTCGCCGTAAAACTCAGCGAGAACGCCCGCGTGGCCCCCGAGGCACTTATGCAAATGGTCTCGACAAATGACGCAGTGTCCTTCTCGCCGAACGGCATCCTGCGCTTCCCGGTCGAGAATGGCGATATGTTAAACACGGCAATGGACGTTTTACGTTCTATCCGCGGTTAGCCGCATGCCGTAAAATCAGCCCGTTTGAATGCAAAATTCGCCGCAGAACTGGTATTATTTAGGATGTTTTGCGTTTAATGCAGTTCAGGCGGCGATAGGGCACGCGGACAAACGTGTTGCTGATTTTCAGCATCATAGTCGTTTGACCGAATCATAATGCCAAAAAGCCGATTTTTCCGGAGTACCGAATGATCAGATCAGTGTATCGTTTTGCAATTTTATCGCTATTTTTGTTTGCCGGCGTCGCCGCTTTCGGTCAGGAGACCGAAGAAAGGGTCGTCGATGAGGTTGTTGCCCAGGTAAATGATGGCGTCATTACCCTTTCCCGCATCAAGCGCGAAAAGAAGATGCTCATCGAGACGCAGGTCGAGCAGGGCAAGTCACGCGAAGAGGCCGAACGTCTGGTCAATGAAAAGGAAGGCGAGCTTATTGCCAACATGATCAACGAAGAACTGCTGATACAGCGGGCAAAGGACCTTAACCTCGAGCGTGAGGTAGAGGCAAGCATCAACCAGCGTTTTCTGCAGATCATGCAGCAGAACAACCTGAAAACGCTTGATGCCCTGTACGCTGAAATGCGTAAATCGGGCGTCGAGCCCGACGAGATCCGCGAACTCTGGAAAAAGCAGACCACCCGTGAGCTTGTGCTACAGCAGGAAGTGCAGCGAAAGGTTTACTGGGAGGCGACATCCGCCGAGCTAAAGGCTTATTTTGAAAAGAACAAGGCGAAATTCACGAAGCCTGAGACCGTTGCAATAAGCGAGATCTTCATCAGCTTTGCAGGCACAACTGAAAGTGCGGCTCGCCAGAAAGCGAATCAGGTCCTGACCGAACTAAGAGGCGGTGCCGATTTCCAGAAGGCAGTCCAGGATTACTCCGACCGGCCGAATAAAGCCGAGGCGAAGGGCAACATGGGCACGATCCCGGTTGCGGACCTCGAAAAAGAATATCCACAAGTTGCCGCCGCGGTTAAAGGCGTCAAAGTAGGCGGGTATTCCGAACCGATCGCGGCTGACGATACCGGTTTAATAATTTACCGTGTCGACGAACGGACCGCTGCGAGCAACGAGTCACAGTTCGATGAGAACGCGATCCGCATGGCAATCCTTAATGAAAAGGCTCCCGAGGCGGGTAAAAAGTTCATGGCTTCACTTCGTGAGGATTCCTACATCAAGATCAACGACAGCTATCGCCCGCTGGTCGCTCCGGTTCTGTTTGAAGACGAACGTTCCGACAAAAAGAACAATTAGTTTTCGGATTTCTCTTTTCTCGCGGCCGGACGTCGTTATGCGTCCGGCCATTTTAATATCAGCGAATATGCGTTTGGATCTTTTTCTGAAATCTAGCCGGCTGGTCATTCGCCGAAGCGTCGCAAA
Organism: Pyrinomonadaceae bacterium; assembly: GCA_030372865.1. Taxonomy (GTDB): domain Bacteria; phylum Acidobacteriota; class Blastocatellia; order Pyrinomonadales; family Pyrinomonadaceae; genus OLB17. The sequence goes on along the minus strand of JAUCQE010000497.1, from coordinate 2,863 downwards.
AGAAATGTGCGATGCGGGCATGATATTCGTGAACGGCCAGGCAGCACGGTCGTCGAAAGAGATCAAGCCCGGCGATGAGATCGAGATCCGCAGGCGTGATGACCAACGCCTTTACCGCATAGAAAAGCTTCCCGAAACAAAACAAACGTCGAAGGCGGATGCTCCCGCACTAACGACGCTTGTTTCTGAGACTCGCCCTGAGGACGATCTACTTTCCTAAGATCTCGGTTATCGCCTTTTCGTAGATCTCTACGCGGCGTTTGGCACGTTTTACGTCCGGATGTTCCTCTTTATAGCTTTTGAGCAAGGCAGCAAGCTCGGTGGCCATTTCAGCCTTCTTGACCATCAGCTTTCCAAGTGCAAGCGTGAGTTTCCCAGCGTCGGCAGGTTTGACCGCCTTGACCCGGTCGAACTCCTTTTCAAGCAATCCAAGTTCTGAACGAAGTGCCACGACCTTTGGAAACTCGTCTGTGTAGTCAAGGATCAACGCCTCTAGCTCTGATTCGAGCTCCGTTTTTCGGAGCAGCAGTTCGGCGTACGCCGGCGACGAACGGATCGCAGAAAGATCATCAGCCGTAACAGCGGGCTTTTGCGGCCTCGCGGTTTGCGGAAAGACAAACACCGCGGCCGCCAAAACGACGGCCGCGACCAGAAGACATCGAAATATCACCGGGCTACGCATTTAATTAACGGCAAAGGAATCATCTGCCAGCTGCTGGTTCAGCTTGAATTCAGTCATATCAAACTTCCATTCGACCTCGGTCGTACCGTTCTGTCCGGAGATCGAGTACGTCATCTTGTATTTGTGCGGCAAGGTGTATCCGTCAACCGCTTTGAAGTCTGAATAATCCTCGGTGATCTTGATCCGGGTTTCGATGAACCCGCTCGACTGATTTGGATTCACCCCGATCTGAGCCGACGCGGTCCGCTTATATTCGGTCCGGAGATGGCGAAAAGTCGCGGCGTCAAAAAACATCACGATGTCGTAATCACCGCCGCCTTTAGGAGACACCTTGAGAACGTGTGTTTCGACGCCATCGATCTTCTTTGTACCGCCGGAAGAAAGCTTCATCTTGCGTCCTTCAGCGTGGAGCAGTCCCCAATTCGTTGACATCGAACCCGTATAAAGCCCCTGCTCGATCATCATCGGTGACGATTGAAGCAACGTTCCCAACATCGACCGGGCCCCGGGCAATGTAAAGTCCACTCGAGTCTTCTCTCCATTGAAAACGATGTTCTCGCGCGGATTGTCATTCGATTCGAAATTCATACCGACAAACGATTTGGTGCCCGCAGACGCCATTACGATACGGCCAACAGTTGGAACAGACTTACGGGTAATGTTCGTTACGCGTGCCTCGCCAAGGCCGATAATGCTGGTTGTAGCTGCACGCTTTTCGGCAGCGGCTATCGAATCAAGGTGCTTGGCCAGGATCTCCTCGGGTTTAAGCTTTTGTCCGAATGCGGACAAAGCAAATAGCGAGATAAGGCCCACGAGGCCAACCGACGTCAAGGTTCGTTTGATCATTTTAATTTCTCCAAAATGGTCCCGGGTTGGGAGTTTATGCTGCGGCGGATCCGACTCCGCCGGTGAAAGCGTCACAGGATTCGATCTGCGGCACATCCGCCTCGACGACCCCGTCGCCGTAACCTCCGCCCGCGGTCAGGGTATTGAAATACGTCGTGATATTTTCGAGTATCTCGTCGACCGAATGCGAGTGATAAAGCGTTTGGCGGAACTGCGCTCCGCCGACGAGGCCTTTAGTGAACTGCCCGGCAAGCTGTTTCATCTTTCCAAGGGCAACCAGCTCCGGCATCTCTTCAAGGCACATTTCGAAGAACTCGAGCAAAACGGCCTTTTTCTCATTAAGGTCCGGCTGGTATGGCTCCCGGCCCGCAAGCACGTCGGCGAACTGTCGGAATATCCATGGATTCTGCATTGCACCGCGGCCGATCAGTATGCCGTCCGTTCCGGATTCGGCCCACTTTCGCATTCCGTATTCGATCGATGTAATATCGCCGTTTCCTGATACGGGAACCGAGACCGATTGTTTCACCTCGCGGATCAGGTCCCAGTTCGCGAGCCCCTTGTAGCCCTGATCACGGGTGCGGCCATGCACCTGTATATGCTCGACGCCACACTGCTCGGCCATCTTCGCGATATCGACAACATTGATCGTCGATTCTGTATAGCCCGTTCGCAGCTTTAGGGTAAGCGGGATCGTGATCGCCCGCTTGATCTCTTTAAGTATCTTCTCAAGGCGTTCAGGTTCGCGAAGCAGCCCGGAGCCGCCTCCGTTCTTAACGACCTTCGGTGCCGGGCAGCCGCAATTCACATCTAGGATATCCGCACCGACCTCTTCGGCCATCTCGGCCCCCATTGCCATCCGCTCTGACTGGCCGCCAAATATCTGTACCGCAAACGGACGTTCGATCTCGTCGAACCGCATCTGGCGTTTTGATTTCGGATTGTTGCGAGTAAGCCCCTCGACCGAGATGAACTCAGACACAACGAGGCCGACACCTCCGCGGCGTTTTATAAGCCGGCGAAAGGTGTAGTCCGTAACGCCCGCCATCGGCGAGAGTATAAGCGGCGGATCGATCTTTATGTCCCTGATCTTAAATGGCTTCATTGGTGCATAAGAAGCTTCGATTCCTTCGGCTTCCCTCCAGTTCGCCGTTGTCGCGAAAACAGGCAGAAACCGCGTAAAAATCGATTGAAAAGAATAACATATTTCCGCCCGGGCCATCAGGTCCAATGCCTTCCGGCGACCGCATGACGGAGCGGCCGATATTTAATATTTTCTGGTTTGTTTTCCGCAAAAGTCGGCAGTATAATCCTGTCTCTTATACACATCTCCGA